>JAFDDL010000044.1 GCA_019310865.1 Deltaproteobacteria bacterium
CAGGATGAGATTCGCACCCGACTCGGAAAAAAGACGGCTGCACCGGATCTGATACTATTTAACGGGGGTGCACTCAAACCGAAAATTATTCGAGAACGAATCAGACAGGCAATTCGACATGGGTTTGAAATTTCCGACGACCAGTCCCCGAGGGTCCTGGACAATCCCGACCCGGATTTGGCTGTCGCCCTCGGCGCCGGCTATTATGGTCTGGTCAAAACCGGCATCGGGGTTCGGGTTGGCAGCGGTAGCGCCCGTGCATACTACCTGGGTGTTTCGTCCGGCGTTGATGGAAACACGCCGAGTGCTCAAAAAGAGGCGATCTGTCTGGTGGAACGGGGCCTTGATGAAGGATCGAATATCGAACTGGTGGACAAGAAATTCGAGGTTCTGACAAACCAGCCGGTTCGGTTCGATGTCTACAGTTCCAGTTACCGATCCGGAGACCGATGTGGGAATGTAATACCAGTGGACGACTCCTTTACCCGCCTGCCGCCGCTTCAAACTGTCATCGAATTTGGGTCAAAAGGTGTACAATCCAGGATCCCGATTGCCATTGAAGCTCGATTTACGGAAATGGGCACCCTGAACCTGTGGTGCTGCAGTCTGCCCACTCACCATCGTTGGCAGCTGCAATTCCAGCTGCGGGATGCGGATGAAGCATCTGCGGTGGGCGACGAAACCGTTCTCGAAAATTCGGTGGTGACAGCCGTTCAGAAAATAATCCAAAACACATTTTCAGGACCAGCAGATCCCCATGCGATTTCATCCCTTGTTAAAACCATCTCCAAAACGACGGGCCTGAAAAAAGAGGGGTGGCCCTTGCGATTCATACGGCAAATAACCGATGATCTGATCGAATTGGCCCCAGCCCGTCAACGAACACCCGATATGGAGAGCCGCTGGCTGAATCTGACCGGATTCTGCCTCAGACCCGGACTGGGCGATGGCTTCGACCCCAATCGCATCAAAAGATTATGGAAACTTTACCGACCGGGACCCCTTCACGCCAACAACAGCCAGGTTCGATCCGAGTGGTGGGTTCTGTGGCGGCGAATCGGCGGCGGGATGAGCCCCGGGCATCAACGACAGCTGAGTCAGGATTTGACACCGGTGATGATGCCCAAAAAAGAGGGCAAACGTAAAATTACCCTTCAAGAGCAGACAGAGATCTGGATGCTCATTGCCAATCTGGAACAGCTGCAAACCAAGGACAAAATCAGGTGGGGCAAACAACTGCTTTCGGAAATAAAGCCAAAGAAGTCCAAACCGCAACTATTATGGTCCCTGTCCCGGCTCGGGGCTCGGGAAATGCTTTACGGAGCAGCGGATCGTGTCATTCCGCCTGCTGAGGCATATGACTGGTGCGAATGCCTGATAAACATGCCCTGGCGAAAAATTCAACCCGTGGGCGCCGCCGTTGCTCAACTGGCGCGAAAAACCGGTGACCGGGTTCGGGATCTGTCTCCGGAGCAATTGGATCGTATTCACCAGTGGTTTTCTCAGTTTGACGAACTGTCTCGCTATTCGCAATGGGTCACCGAAGTGGTTCCCATGGCGGCGCAGGAAGAACGTGCTGTTTTTGGAGAATCCCTGCCAAATGGGTTGCTGATTCATCTCTCATAAATCGTTGGTTGGTTTGCCGCTGCTTTACGGTCATTCTCATTTGTGGTATGCAATTTCATTTGATAACGAACCAAATGCTCGCCGGAACAGGCGTGGGTTGCAAAGCGGTGAGGGTTCAATTAGATGCGGGTTGGAATAGGATATGACATCCATCGGTTGGTTGCCGATCGTCCGCTGATTCTCGGCGGTGTGACAATACCCTTTGAAAAGGGATTGCTGGGCCACTCTGATGCGGATGTGCTGGTACATGCCGTATGCGATGCGCTGCTGGGTGCCGCCGGTTTGGGGGATATCGGTCACCATTTTCCGGATACCGACCCCCGGTATAAGGATATCGACAGCATGAAGCTACTGGCAAAGGTCCGAAATTTTCTGAAAGGCGACCACTACCGCATATGTAACATCGACGCCGTCATTTTCGCTCAGGAGCCACGAATGGCGCCACACCGGGATAATATGGCTGCAAATATTGCTGAAACACTGGACATTGATAGCAGCCGAGTGAACATCAAAGCCACCACCACAGAGGGCTTGGGCTTTATTGGAACCGGCGAGGGGGTTGCTGCCAGTGCCGTTGCCCTTATTGAAAAACAAGCGTCGGCGTAACACCATAATATCGACTGAATAGAGAAGGAAGCAGATATGACAATTCGGGTTTACAATACATTAACCGGAAAAAAGGAGATATTTGAACCGATTCAACCCGGCAAGGTGAGCATGTATGTCTGTGGTCCCACCGTATATGACAGTTGCCACATCGGCCACGCACGCTCTGCCGTGGTGTTCGACGTGATCAGGCGCTACCTGGAAATCCGAGATTTTGAAGTGCGTCATGTTCGAAATTTTACCGATATTGACGATAAGATCATCAACCGTGCCCGGGAACTCAATACCGACTGGCAAACCATTGCGGAAAAATACATTCAGGAATTCTATGAGGATATGGATGCGTTGCACATCATGCGGGCCGTGATTGAACCCAAGGCCACCGGGCATATCGAGCAAATCATCCAACTGATCGATCAACTGATGCAAAAGCAGGTGGCCTACGAAGTGGACGGTGATGTCTATTTCAGTGTCGAATCCTTTGACGGGTACGGCAAACTGTCCGGTAGAAAACTGGAAGACATGGCGGCAGGTGCTCGAATCGCCGTGGATGAGAGGAAAAAAAATCCCTTTGATTTCGCGCTATGGAAATCATCAAAGACTGGTGAACCAGCGTGGGACAGCCCCTGGGGGCCGGGACGCCCGGGTTGGCATATAGAATGTTCGGCCATGAGCAGTCAGTATCTTGGCCAAACATTTGACATACATGGCGGTGGCAAGGATTTGATTTTCCCCCACCATGAAAATGAAATCGCACAGTCAGAATCGGCATTCGGTGTACCGTTTGCAAATTACTGGATCCATAACGGGTTCGTCAATATCAATCAGGAGAAGATGTCCAAATCCCTGGGCAATTTTCTACTGATTCGTGACATCCTCAAGACCTGTCATCCAGAGGCAGTCCGGCTATTTCTGCTTTCCAACCATTACCGAAGTCCCATCGACTTTACGGACAAAGCGATATCGGAATCGGCCACCGCTTTGGATAAAATTTATACCACCCTATCGAGAATTGAGGGGGCCTGCGCGAAAATCGATTCATCGGGAACCGGTGCAACCGGTTCGGAATGGCAGCGGTTCTGCGATGCCATGGACGATGACTTCAATACCGCCCGAGGAATCGGAATTCTTTTTGACACTGTTCGGACATCAAATCGCCTCTTGGATGAAGATGGTGACAGCATTTCAGAAAATTCAGCACGCACGATTCGCCGGTTCCAAACCGACATGTTGAAGATGGGCCAGGTTCTCGGCATTTTAAATACCGCACCCGAAACCTATTTTGCGCATAAAAAGACGGATGCGCTTGATCATACGGAACTGGATGAAACATTGATCGAAACGCTGATTGCAGATCGTCTGGCAGCCCGAAAGGAAAAGGATTGGAAAAAAGCGGACGAAATCAGGGACCAACTCGCACGAATGAATATTATTCTGGAAGACCGCCCGGATGGCACGCACTGGAATGTCAGTGCCAAAAAATAAAAACCAATCGATCCCGTCCACCGGAAACCGGTATGTCGGCAAAGACACTCCAGTGGTTGCAGGCTCGTGCAAGATTCAGGTACTCTGTCTATGTTCAATCTCGTTTCACCCTTTTCCCCCAAGGGAGACCAGCCCGCCGCCATCGACACCCTAGTGAATAAAATTACCGAGGGCAGCCCCCATCTGGTCATGCTCGGTGTGACGGGTTCCGGAAAAACCTATACCATGGCAAATGTGATGGCCCGGGTTCAACGTCCAGCCCTGGTTCTTGCACCCAACAAGACCCTGGCTGCGCAGCTCTACAATGAATTCAAAGGTCTTTTTCCGAACAATGCCGTGGAATATTTTGTGAGCTACTACGATTATTATCAACCGGAGGCCTACATTCCGGCATCGGACACCTATATTCAGAAAGACTCTTCCATCAATGAAATAATCGATAAATTGCGCCACAGCGCAACCCGTTCGGTATTGATTCGCCGGGATGTGATTGTCGTTGCGAGCGTATCGTGCATCTTCGGTATCGGAGCGCCTGAAGATTACCTGGCCATGCGCTTGCACATCACCCGTGATATGGAGATTACCTGGAAGCGGTTGCTCTATCAGTTGGTGCAGATGCATTATGAGCGTAACGATTATGATTTTCATCGGGGTACATTCCGAGTTCGTGGGGACCGGGTGGAAATTTTTCCGGCCTATGAGGAAAACCACGCACTTCGAATCGAGTTCTTCGGTGATCAAATCGACCAGATTGCCGAAATTGATCCGCTTCGCGGAACGACCCTTCGGAAATTGGACGAGGCCAGCCTGTTTCCCGCAAGTCATTATGTCGCTGGGAAAAAAACCCTGGACCAGGCCATCAGAACCGTAAAAGCTGAACTCAAAGAGCGAGTCCATTTTCTGCGCGATGAAAATAAACTCATCGAGGCGCAACGGATTGAGGAACGGACACAATTTGACCTGGAAATGATTCAGGAGTTGGGCTATTGCAATGGTATTGAAAATTACTCGCGACACCTGACCGGTCGAAATTCCGGTGAACCACCGCCCACGCTTCTCGATTATTTCCCAGAAGATTTTCTCCTCTTTATCGATGAAAGCCACATCGCCGTTCCCCAGATTCGAGCCATGTACAAGGGGGATCGATCCCGCAAATCGACATTGGTGAACTATGGATTTCGCCTCCCGTCCGCATTGGACAACCGGCCCCTAATGTTTTCGGAATTCACCGGCCGGGCTCACCAGACCGTCTATGTCTCAGCCACCCCTGCCGACTATGAGTTGGCGCAGACGCATGATCCGCCGGTGGAACTCATCGTCCGGCCCACCGGGTTGGTGGACCCGCCAACCCAGATTCGAAAGGCGGTTAACCAGGTGGACGATTTACTGGCGGAAATCCGGGAGTGTGTTCAACACCGGGAGCGGGTTCTGGTCACCACCTTGACCAAGCGGATGGCCGAGGATCTCACTGAATATTACGCGGATCTCGGCATCCTGGTACGGTATTTACATGCGGATATCAAAACCCTGGAACGAATGGAGATCATCAGAGATTTGCGCCTGGGTCATTTCGATGTGCTGGTGGGCATCAATCTGCTTCGAGAAGGGCTTGACATACCGGAGGTTTCCCTGGTGGCAATCCTTGACGCAGACAAGGAAGGATTTCTGCGCTCCACACGTTCCCTGGTGCAGACATTCGGAAGGGCATCCCGGAATGCGAACGGTCGCGTGATTCTCTATGCAGACAAGGTCACAGACTCCATGCAACGCGCCATTGATGAAACCACACGACGACGCGAGATTCAAGTGGCTCACAACTCAGCCCATGGCATCACGCCCGTTTCGATTCAAAAAGCGATCACCACCGGTTTCGAGGCGCTTTATGAAACAAAGGAAGTTGCGGATTCGCAAATTTCGGAACCGATTTCCAGCTATTTGACCACGGAATCTTTGGAAGACACCATCGCTGATCTTGAAGAAAAGATGAAGGAATCTGCCAAGGCCCTTGAATTTGAAACAGCCGCCGTTCTTCGGGATCGAATAAAATTGCTTAAAAATAAACTGATTTTTTCTGGTCTGGGGTAGGGGTACCATGTCTGAAAAGCTAAAAGACAAATTATCCCGCGTTTCAAACGGCCCAGGTGTCTATATCATGAAAAATGCCGATGGACAGGTGATCTATGTTGGAAAGGCCCGGAACTTGAAATCCCGTTTGGCCACCTATTTTATCAGAAACGGCCACACCGATGCCAAGACGAATCTGCTGAAAAAGCAAATTGACGATTTTGAAACGATCCTGACACCCTCGGAGCAAGAAGCGCTGCTGCTTGAATCGAATCTCATCAAGCGCCACCGCCCCAAATATAATGTCATCTTGAAAGATGATAAACGATACCCGGTCCTTCGTCTGGACACCGGCAATCCGTATCCGAATCTGACCGTGGTTCGCAAAATCGAAAACGACGATGCCATTTATTTCGGCCCATACTCATCAGCCGCTGCTTTGAACAAGACCGTCAACATCATCAACAAGACGTTTAAATTGAGAAAATGCAGGGCTGCGAAATTTACAAACCGAACCCGGCCCTGCCTTCACTGCCAAATGAATCGGTGCCTGGCGCCGTGCTGTCTGGATGTGGATACGACCACCTATGGGGATATGGTCAAGGAAGTCATCCTGTTTCTAAACGGTAGAACCCCGGAACTGATTAAAAAAATCAAAATCGAGATGATATCGGCTGCAGAAAAACAGGCGTTTGAAAGGGCGGCATCCCTGCGCGACAAACTTTTCGCACTGGAGCGAGTCCTGGAAAAGCAGGCGGCCGTTACATCAGACCGGGTCGACCGAGATGTGGTGGGCCTGGCCCGAACGGAACAGTGGGCTGTGATTACCCTGCTCTTTGTTCGCGGTGGTTACTTACTCGGTTCAAGACATTTCGAGTTCAAGGAGACATTCGGATCCGACGCGGATATCATCGATTCCTTTCTCTGGCAATATTATGAGCGCGCACCGCTGATTCCAAAGGAAATCTTGATTCCCAGACCAGTCGAAAATGCCACCCTTCATGAAGAGCGTCTGACAAAAACACGCGGCAAACGCGTCATGCTTCGATGCCCACAACGGGGTGAAAAGGTCCGGTTAACAAAAATGGCCGCGGACAATGCCGAAAACCGGTTAAGGGAAATGATTGCTGCTGCCTTGTCGGACCAGCAGCTACTCGACCGGTTACGCAGGCGTCTTCGTCTCAGTCGAAGTCCCCATCTCATTGAATGTTTTGATAATTCAAACCTTTCCGGTAAACATCCGGTAAGCGGCATGGTCGTGTTCAAGGATGGAAAAGCCCACAAATCGGCATATCGAAAGTATGCCCTCAACATGTCCACGCCCGATGATTATGCTTATATGGCAGAAGTTCTGTCCCGACGATTTGGGAAAAAAAGCAGGTCCGAAACACTCCCGGATCTTCTGATGGTGGACGGTGGGAAAGGACAGCTTAACATCGCCTTGAACATATTGACATCCCTTGGACTGGAAACACAAATGGACGTGCTGGGTATCGCCAAAAAGGAGAAACAGATGCAAGAAACCCAGGATAAGATATTCCTTCCGGGACGAGCGAATCCAATCAATTTTGGAAAAGACGGTGACTTGCTCTTATTTCTGCAACGGGTGCGCGATGAAGCGCATCGATATGCCGTTTCCTTTCATCGCCAACGTCGCAGAGTGTCGGCAATTGCATCGGAACTGGATAAAATATCCGGTGTCGGAAAAAAAAGGAAACAGATTCTTCTGAAACATTTCGGATCAGTTAAAAAAATTCGAGATGCAAGCCTTGACGAAATCAATGCAGTACCGGGATTGAGCCGATCGGTGGCAGAAAATATCCAAAACCGATTATCGAAAAAGATCTAAAGAATACGGGCCGAGTTGGATCATCTCTTGACTTTTGAGCCGAAAAAACCGAAAGAAACAGGATAATTGACTGGTGTGTCGGTTTTTCCGGCAAAACCGGCACGATTTCTTACCCAAATTCTGCTTACAATGGGTTGGTGTCTATCCGGAAATTGTGAAAAATTAGCCATTTATGGATGGGCACTGGTTAGCGAGGCATCACCGAATGGACATCAAAACCGAAGTCATGAAGCTGATTAAATCAGCCGAGCTCTATCAGGGACAAGGGCTTTACAAGGACGCCAAGGAGGCTTATCAGGCCGCTGCAGACTTGATAGGCGATGCAAACCAGTTAAAGAAACAGGCACAGTTGTTGTCGCTTATCGAAAATAAAATTGACGAACTGGGTGAAACCGAGGAGCGAATCGATTCTGCACCCCCAACACACGAGTTGCCGCCGGACGTTCAGAATCTGATCAAAGATCTGTTTGCCTTCCCCAACAAAAAAGATCCGGATGTCGAATTACTCTACGGAGCGGTGACGCTGGCAAAATTCGGCCAAATCGACCGGGCGATTTCGGATCTCACCGAACTTTTAAAAAATCGGAAAGTTCGCGTCGCAGCGGCCAAGAATATTATTCGCTGTCACCTGCTTATGCAGGTGCCGGATAAGGCGGTTTCCGCTTACCGGAAATGGTCCAACGATGAGATGTTTTCCCTGGTTCAGATGGAAAACATTCATGGCTTCCTGGTTAATCAACTTAAACGCAGGGGAATTGAAGCCGAGCTTCCCATACTGAACATGCCGGCACCCATTCAGGTGGTAACCGAGCCTGAGGCAGCACCCTCAGAGGCAGTGGACGTTGTGGATATCGGTTCGGTGGTCATCAATTTCGACCAGGGCCCGCTTCAGGGAAAACCGATGGAGCTCGATGTGAATTTTCAAACCGGCAATACGGTCAGCCTTCTGATCGAAAGCAAGGATAAGGACATTCTGGATCACCTGAATGTGGGATTTCGATTACGGGAAATTCAATATCGGTCTTCGATCGCCATTTTCAGGGGGGGCGGGGTGGTCTCGGCAAAAGTAAAAATTCATGAAGGACCGAAGCAAGGCGACTATCATTTGGATATCAAGCTACAGGATTCATAGGATCGTGAACTCAATAAATTGGACGAAGATTGCGAAGGATTTAGGTTCGTATTCAAGGCGCGTTAAAGGTCGCATACTATACGTATGGGGGCTTTAACGCAACGCAGAAGACGGACCTAAAGACAAGCAATATCGTTCAAGTTATTGAGTTTACGATCCACAGGATCGGATTAAAACGGAGTGGATTGGCATGGCGATTTTCAACTTAAAGAAGCGAGAGATTGAGTGCAAAATCGTATACTACGGACCGGGCAGATGCGGAAAAACAACCAACCTGGAATACATATTCAAGAGTTTTAAACAGCAGGTTTCCGGTGAGATGGTCTCTATCAATACGGAGGGAGATCGGACCCTATTTTTCGATTTTCTACCCATCGGTTTGGGCAAAATAAAGGGATGCGATGTCCGTGTCCAGCTGTATACGGTGCCGGGTCAGGTTAAATACAAATCAACCCGAAAACTTGTACTCAAAGGCGTAGACGGTGTTATCTTCGTTGCAGATTCTCTTGAAGTCCGGCGAGAGCGCAACATGATTTCTCTGAAAGATCTTCAGCAGAATCTAAAAGATTATGGGATGAGCATATTCAAAATCCCATTGATACTACAATACAACAAACGGGATCTTGCAGATGCCGGAATTCCCATCATGCCCACTGATAAAATGGACCAGGAGCTGAACAGACAGCTCAAGGTGCCGGCCTTTTCAGCCAGTGCCCTGAGCGGAAACGGTGTGGGTAAAACGTTAATGGAAAGCCTGAAGGTAACCCTAAAGCATCTTCAGAAGGAACTGAAATGGGCGGAATGAATCAAACCGTTGTCCTGTCCGGCAAGATCGCCTTCTTGGATCTGGCCGAATTGATACAGTTAATCGGCAACGCCGGCAGCTCGGGCAGCCTTCGGATCAAAAGCCTTTACCACCCCACGCCGGGGACAATTTATTTTGAAAAAGGAAACCCCATCAATGCCGAGCAGGGTTCTCTGGTCGGTCTAAAGGCCCTATTCACCCTTTTCGGGTGGGCCGACGGTGATTTCGAGTTTGACACAGGGCCCATGAATGTGGCGCCGCTTATCAAGAAAAATCGTATGGAAATTATTTTGGAGGCCCTTCGCCTGCTTGATGACGGAAAAATTGCCAAGCTTGGCCCGGAAGCAGTCCAAAAACCCATGGCCGGATTGCGCAAGGCAATACACGAATTGCCGATCATCAAGGGACCCATAGTGGATTATCTTCATATTGCCGCCGAGGAAACCTACCGGGCAGGGGAAATAATCGTGGAAGAGGGGAAATACGGTAATTGGCTATGGGTGATACTGGAAGGAATTGTGGATATCATCAAGCAGACACCCCAAGGGCCGATGACGATTTTGACCATCTCTGAAGGCGCATTTATAGGCGACATCGGAACTTTTATGGCCCGTGAACATGTGCGCAGCGCCTCGGTTGTCGCACGCGGAACGGTCCAGCTGGGCGTTCTCGATTCCCAAAGGCTGTCCAATGTATTTGCGGCACTTTCCAGATTGTTCAGAGACCTGCTGATCAGCTTTGATAAACGGTTAAAGTTAACGTCCCATAACGTGATGTTGGCCCGGTTGAAACAACCGATTATAGCGGATGTGCAGGAGGGATTTTCTCCCGTGAGCAAAAGCGATGAAGAATTGGAGCAGATCTCCATCATCCGGAAAGGTTCCATTATTGTTGCAAGGCCTGTGGACAGCGTGAATGTGGTAATGGCTGAACTCGGTCCAGGTGATTTCATTGGGCGCCTCTCTTTTTTAAACACGGGCCAAGAGCCCTATTCGGCATCCGTTTACGCCACGGAAGATCTTGAATTGAGCCCCATCGACCCGTCTTCCATTGAAGCCGAATACAGCCGACTGCCGAACGCGTTCAAAAACATCATCGAAAGCATGTCCGCTTGCATTAGCGCCACCACTCAGACCGCCGATGCGGTCACGGGCATACTATAATTGAAACCACAGCAGGGAGCAGGTTCTGAAAATGGTATTTATCGAAAAGCGTAAGCAACCTCGCGGTAAATCGGTTCAGCTATCCTATGTATGTATGGATGAAAACCACCGAATTATCCATCAATCCATGGGAAGAACGCTCAATGTTTCACAGAAAGGCGTTTTGTTGGAAACGCATTTTCAGATTGATCTGAATCATACACTCTTAATATCGGTCGGACTGGGTGATAATCTGGTGGAATTGGAAGGCAAGGTTATCTATTGCCGAAAGCTGAAAAACGGCAAATTTGCGACCGGCATTCAAATCAACCGCTTTCTGGAAGGAGAACCTGCGACATGGCGGGAACACGTGGAATCCGCCATTACCACAGACGATGACATGGATGCCTCCCCAAAATGAAAATCGGTGTCATCGCGGATACACATCTTTCCAAACCGTCCATCACGCTCAGGCAGTTGGCCCATGGCACCTTTTCGAAGGTGGATGTCATTCTGCATGCGGGTGATCTGACTAGCCTGGCGGTTTTGGATGTCTTTTCGAATAAGCAAACATATGTGGTTCGGGGACACAAAGATCCCAAGGTGATTGCGAATATGTTGCCCGAACATCAAATGATTCAAATCAACGGATACCTGATCGGGTTAATACATGGTCCGGGTGGTTCCGGTGACATTGAGAGCCGTTTGGTCAAATTTTTTCACAATGCCCACTGCATCGTCTACGGCTATACCCATCGGCCATCGAACCACATTCGATCCGGAATATTAATGTTCAATCCGGGGGCATTTTCCGGAAAGTTTCCATTCCGTAGGAATCGATCCATCGGTATTTTGACGATTGACAAGGGGATCAGCGGAGAAATTATTCCGCTCAAATCGATTACGAAAAGCCCGCAAATACAAACGATTCGTGGACCAAATTAATAGGAGAAAGGACGAGTGAACATGAGCAAGGCCGTTATTGAAACGAATTTTCCGAATTTGAAGCTTTTGAAACGGGGTAAGGTCAGAGACATATATGATCTCGAAAACAGCTTTCTGATGGTTACCTCCGATCGTATCTCCGCTTTTGATGTTGTTATGCCGGATCCGGTTCCCGACAAAGGGAAAATCTTGACCCAGATTTCTCTATTCTGGTTTGAAATGATGAAACCACTGGTTGCGAATCATATCATTACGGCCGATGTGGATAAATTTCCGACTGCCTGTCGTCCTTACACGGAGACTTTGCGCTCCCGCAGTATGCTTGTCAAAAAAGCCGAACCGCTCTCAATCGAGTGCGTTGTCCGCGGATATATCTCGGGATCCGGGTGGAAGTCCTACCAAGTGGACGGCACGGTTTGCGGCATTCAATTGCCATCCGGCCTAAAGGAGTCGGATAAACTGCCGGAACCGATATTTACGCCAGCGACCAAAGCGGACATGGGTGATCATGATATCAATATCGATTATGAATCAGCCTGTGAGCGAATTGGCCGCCCTCTGGCGGAACGCGTAAAGAATTTGAGCTTGGAAATTTATAAACAAGGTGCTGCATTTGCCGATCAGAAAGGCATTATCATTGCCGACACCAAGTTCGAATTCGGATTAATCGGTGACGAACTCATTTTAATCGATGAGGTACTGACACCGGATTCATCTCGTTTCTGGCCAAAAGCAACCTACAGCCCGGGTGGAAGCCAGAAAAGCTATGACAAGCAATACATGAGAGATTATTTGCTAACATTGGATTGGCAAAAAATCCCACCCGGCCCGGCCCTTCCCGAAGCGGTCATTAACAACACACGCAGCAAATATCTTGAGGCCCTTGAGGTGCTGGCGGGTCCGGATTATGCAATTTAAGGAATCCACGCAAACGGTATCCGTTTCTGCTATTGATTTAGAGACGGATACCTTTCGTGTTTCCACCGACAAAGATCTTCAGGATCTGAGTCATTCCATTGCGTTGTTGGGATTGATTAATCCG
>JAFDDL010000561.1 GCA_019310865.1 Deltaproteobacteria bacterium
TTACCGGCTTCAAGCATTGCCGCTCCGCATTGCCGGGCGCATAAAAAACTGCCGGTAACGTTGACGTCCATCACTTGCCGGAACTGATCAGCCGTTTCGGTTTCCGCCGGAACTGAATTTGCGATACCGGCGTTATTCACCAGGATATCCACCTGTCCGTAGTTTTTTATGGCTGTATCAACCAGCCGGGCAACATCCTCTTCGCGCGTGACATCACAGGCAACCGCCATCGCTTGCTTATCAATGGTTTGCAGCTTTTCAACAAGCTTCTCCAGAAGATCTTTCCGTCGGGCAGCCAGGATCACTTTCGCACCGGCATCAGCTAAGGCATTCGCAAACGTTACCCCCAGACCGGATGATGCGAGCGTGTTAATTTTTTGCACCATTACCTCCTATTTCTAAATCATAATCAATCAATAAGGGATCAAATATCCTACTGAATTTATTTGAACTATTTTTTATATCTCATCAGATATATGGCTATGTTTCGAAGCTCATTTTATACCGATTAATGTTGCACCAGTTTCATGGGCCGGATAAACGATGAATCCGCCCCAGCATTTGTCTGGGTAAAAAATTGTCGCTCCAGTTGGGTAAACACTGGGAAATCCCATCTCTACCTCCTGCTAATCGATTTATTGAACGATGGTGGTGCCCCTTATGGAGCATCATTTTACCCGTAATGTGCACTATCTTGGATTTGGATAAGAACTTGTTTTTTGGAAACGGAGTATAGAAAACCTGCCCTTCTATGTCAATCCAAATGCACCCGCATAATATTGTTGCGGGAACACATAGGCTGGATTGGCATACGGCTAATGACCCAGACTTCATTGCACACTTTGATGAAAACTGGTATGGCGCCTGAGTGCCAGGGTGTTTAACCGATGAAAAAACCTCGCGGATCGTAGAGTCGCAGCATGTTCAAATCGTCCTTTTCAACGATCAGTTCAATGCGTTTCAAGTTGGACGCCACTTGCAGTTCCCACCCCACCCGCTCCTGAATGTGAGCCAAACATTCAGCTTCGGTGTCAGAGTCCTTTGCAGGAAGATAGGCGGTCAGTGTAAAGGTATCCTGATTGTCCACCTTTTCGAAGACGCCCACATCCGTGACCAGGGTTTTGACCTTCGTGCCAGGATAGGTTACATAATGCACTTTGTCGACCAGTCGCGTTTTACCGGATTTCATAACCACCAATGTCTCCTGGTTAGTGGTGGCAATGTCATTGGCCCCACCGGAGCCCAGCAAATAGAATGTGTCGGTGATTTTGGTGGAGTTGGCATTGCCGTGGACGTCTATCTGCCCGGCGCCCAGAACACCCAGACATTGGTTAGTAGCGCCTCCCACATTATATCCCAGTGCGGTTTCGATGTTGGAGAGCATGGTGCAGGAATAATTGTTGTGCATACTGAACACACTGGGGTCCGAAAACCGAGGCTGATAACCGACCATACCGATTTCGGCCAACAAGTTCATCTTGTGACCGGCTGCCTTGAGGTTGTGAGTCGCCAGCCAGGCCCCCAGGTTGGAGAGCCCGATACCGGCCAGCATACTTTTGTACCCGCGCTTTACACAAACATCGGCAATCACATCAGCGGCCGAAAGCACCAGGCGTTCCACGGAATTGGGCTCTTTGTCAAAATCTACGGTGGCCGCTTCGGTCATGGTTTCCGAAATCCAGGCATCCGGGCTGGATTTCCCTTTTAAATAGAGCAGGTGTTCGGTGCCCAGACGGGCTAGGTAGTCATCATGATCTTTAATGTCCAGAACCCATTTTTGAACCCATTTGTCCCATTCGCCCGGATCGTTCGTTGCCTCAGCCAGATCGATCATAAAATCGTAATCTGAAAAATAGGAGTCAAGATCCGGTAGCCCGTGAGGCGTTACCGGACCCGGGTGGGCCCCAAAGGGAGTTTCGCATACCGCCAGTACGGAGTCGGCCGGGATACGCACCAAGTGTGCATGTTGACGGATATACTCGGTAGAAACGATTTTCTCGACGCTGACAATAACTCCTTTTTTCGCCCCCCAGGCGCCATAGGCATCACCTCCCAGGGGATAGGTCATGATGGTATTTCCAGCCGGATCCGCCATCGCCCCGTGTGCAATTGTGATATCGGGCCGCAAAGCTTTAAGCAAGCCGATTCTGCCGTTTTTGGAGAATGGGGCTTCCATGGTCTGGAAGGATTCATGGTTGTCGATTTCCATGGAGCTGCCGATGAGGGAGTTTGTAGGCATAAAATCCCAACCTAAAGCACCGGCCAGCAACCGCTGAGGGATGGTGCGCATGGTCCAGCATTCGATTTCGAGATCGCCGGCGGCATAAGCGTTTTGGATGATTTTGCAGGGACTTGGGCTTGGATAGCCGATGCCGACAAAACTGGCCATAATCTTCTTTGTGAACCCTTTTTTGACCATGGCAATCAAATTTCCACCGAATCCCGTAATAGCGATGGTAAACGCTGGATTTTTCTCCCAAAACTGGCGGGTCAGTTCGTAAGCCAAAGCTCCGACCACACCGGCAAAATGAAGCGTCATATTTTTCTGTACGTATCGTTGAATTGCCTCTTGGGGCGTACACCGTTTATCTTCCCCATCCATTACCGGAATTGCCAATTTTTCATTGATCAACTTTTGAATCATTTGTTGCATCACACCACCTTGTTAAAATGAGTTGAACTTATGGAACAATTTCCACTATACCGCCACGGCAACTCCATTCGGAACGTTGCTGCCGGAATTTAAGAAACTACCACACAAGTTTTTTAAAAACCGGAACATAGAAAATCTACCCTGGCAAATCAAGCCAAATTCAGCCACATGATGTTGTAGCGTGAATACATTGCCTGGATTCAGGCCCTCTGACCAGTAATAGAGTTATTCAGATATTTTTCCTTTTTGGTTGAACTAATCCTACCCAAAAACCAGTTTGTTATCATTAAACAAACACCATTCCGGCATCCAGTAGAATCGACTGTCCGGTCATTCCCCCGGCTTCGTCAGATGCCAGATACAGGGCTAACCCGGCTACCTCGTCGGGCTGAATGACCCGGTTCAAGGCAGTTCGCTGACTGGCACCTTCTATAATCTGTTCTTTCTCAATGCCATACGCTTTTGCGGTATCGCTGAGCATATCGGTTTCCACAACCCCGGGACAAATCGCGTTCACAGTGATTCCCGCCGCTCCGACTTCCAAAGCGAGGCAACGGGTCATGCCAACCACGGCATGCTTGGATGTATTGTATGCGCTTTGTCCGAATGACGCCCATTTGCCAGCCGTGGATGCGATATTGATGATTTTCCCTGACTGCTGCGTCAGCATCTGCCTTAATACAAACTGGGTGACATTAAAGGTACCGTAGACGTTTACCTTCATTACATCATCAAAATCCTCCATTTTATAATCCTGGAAAAGGGCGGGACGATATATCCCGGCATTATTCACCAATATATCGATTCGGCCAAATTGTTCGATGGCTTGTTTTACCATTTTCTCAACATTTTCTCGATCTCGAATATCCAGTGGG
>JAFDDL010000562.1 GCA_019310865.1 Deltaproteobacteria bacterium
CTACGATGATCGAAATGACCAGCGGGTTGACTTCCATTGAAAAGCCGCTCATGGAAGTAGCCGCCCAAATGGGGATTGCACGGGCGAGGGCAAAAACCGCTTTTAAATCGGCACTGGCTCAGCAGACGAACGTGATGGCGGAAATGCGAAAAATCGGTAAAAAGACGCTTTCTGAACTTGAAGCCGATCCGGACAAAACCGCAGTGGTGATTTTCGGCCGTTCCTATAACGCATTTGCATCAGATGCCAATATGGGGATTCCACATAAATTCGCATCCCGAGGCGTGTGCGCCATTCCCTTTGATTTTCTTCCACTGGCGGGCAGGTGTGTTAAAAAACACATGTACTGGGGAATGGGACAACTTCTTTTGGAAGCAGCGGAATTTGTTAAAAACCATCCGCAACTTTTCGCAACGTTCATCACCAACTTTTCCTGCGGTCCGGATTCGTTTATTATCGGGTATTTTCGGCAACTCATGGGAGAAAAACCCTCCCTTACCCTTGAGCTGGACGGCCACACGGCCGATGCCGGTCTCGAGACAAGAATAGAAGCGTTTCTGGATATTGTCCCGGCATATCGACAGCTGACGGAAAACAAAAAGCACATTTTACCATCAGACCATTTTAACCCGGCCCATACCACCCTTTTAAACGGCAGGGCGCAGGTGGTGACCTCGTCCGGTGTAACGGTACCGATAACATCAGCGCGTGTGACGCTTCTTTTCCCGGCAATGGGAGAAATTACTTCGGAATCATTATCGGCAGTATTCCGGGGGGCCGGTATCAACGCTGTGGCCCATCCGCCTGCCAATGATGCCATTTTGAAAATCGGCCGTGCCAACACCTCGTGCAAGGAATGTCTCCCGCTGATATTGACGACCGGAATGTTGCTTAATTATGTGGGAAATGGCCGCCGCAAAGATGAAATTGTCGTTTATTTCATGCCCACGGCATCCGGACCCTGCCGGTTCGGGCAGTACTATGTTTTCATGGAAGATCTGGTAAAAAGGCTCCGAATACCGGATGTGGCCTTTTTTTCCCTGAGTGCTAAAAACGCTTACGGGGGGCTGGAAAGCAGTTTTCACCTGAAAGCGTGGTGCGCGGTGGTCGTATCCGATGTCATGGAAGATATCCGGTCCATGATCCTGGCAAACGCTTCGAATCGAGAAAAAGCCATGGATATTTTCAAAAAAGAAATGACATCCATACTGAACGTATTGGAGATGGGCGATTTTTCAGATCTTGAGCGGCAGATCACCTCGACCGCCTTGCGTCTGCATTCTATTCCCACTCGCAGACCGTTATCAGAAGTTTTGACGGTGTCACTCGTTGGTGAGATATTCGTCAGGCGCGATCCGCTGTCACGCCGTTTTTTGACCGAACGCCTTGCTGAAAAAGGAATCGCTGTGATTTGCGCCCCGGTGGCAGAGTGGATATTATATTCCAACTACCTGATGGACACCGGAAAAAACGGTAATAGGACGACCGTAAGGGAAAAATTGAATTTTTTCCTGAAAAAGAAATTGATGGCCAGGTATGAAAAGCGTATCAAGGCCGGATTATCGACTTCTGGATTCGTAAAGGCAGCCCCGATAGATATCCGCAGCCTGATTCATAACGCGGCGCCATTTATTTCGCCTGACCTCACCGGTGAAGCGGTCCTGACGATCGGCTCTGCGCTGACTGAAGCGGTATCGCATACCTGCGGCGTGATTGCAATCGGGCCGTTTGGCTGTATGCCCAATCGTCTTTCTGAATCGATCCTGAACGAAATCATGAAAAAAGAGGAAAAAATGGCCACCGATCCTGAAAACGAGCACCTTAGAGCGGTTCTGACCGATATCGAAGATCTGCCCTTTTTGGCCATTGAAAGTGACGGTTCACCATTTCCGCAATTAATTGAAGCCAAACTTGAATCATTCTGCCTGCGCGCGGAAAGACTCCACAGGAAAAAGGGGGGACGTTCATGCATACATGCATAACTTAAAAGTTATGCATGTATGCATGAACGTCCCCCCTTTTCTCACCCGCAAATTCCCATTTTCGTGCTATAATCTAAATGAGCATGTAGCGCATTGATGTTTGGGTAGCCACACCTTGATAACACAGCGGGAATTAATTGATCCACGCTGTATAACACGCCTTCACTCTCGTATATAGGATATTATGTGCCACCCATTTCGAATTCTCGTTGCCGATGATGATCAGAAATATTTAGACCTGTATTCCCAGGTACTTTCTCCTGATAGCCCTTTTGGCCAAATCGATCGTGGGGTCGGTTCACAGCCTCCTTTCGGGCAAGATACGGATGACGCCTCTCGGCCTATATTTGAAATTACCCGCTGCAATCAAGGAGACGATACGGTTAATTCGGTCAAAAAGTCTCTGGTGGAAAACCGGCCATATGCCGTGGCTTTTCTGGATATTCGAATGCCACCCGGACCGGATGGAATATGGGCGGCAAAACAAATCAGGGCGTTGGATCCGCATATTGAAATCGTGATCGTGACGGGTTATTCAGATTATCCTTATCAAGACATCCGTCACATACCGCCTACGCGTAAACTGATTTACATTCAAAAACCGTTTCATCTCAATGAGATTTATCACTTTGTTCACACACTGAGCGCAAAATGGCAGTTTGAGAAAAAATCAGAAGCAGCGCTTCAAGAGAGTGATAGAAAATACAGAGAACTGGTTGAAAATTTACCGCAATCCATATTTGAACTGAACCGGCAGGACAAGGTGATTTTCGCCAATCGGCACGCACTTACGGCTTTCGGCTATTCAAAAGAGGAACTCGGGCAAGGAATGAGTGTCTCTCGATTTTTTAGTACCGAGGACCAACATCGAATTCAGGATAATCTTGCGCGGATCCGTAACGGGGAAAAAATAAGCGGCAATCAATACACGATGCTCAGAAAAGACGGAACCCGTATTTCGGTTATTATTTATAACAACGCAATCGTTCAGGACGGCAAAGTTGAGGGCATACGGGGTGTTATTGTAGACATCACAGACCACAGACGGGGGGAGATCGAATTAAGGCATCTGAAAGAGAAATTTGAGGACCTTTTCCACAACGCACCGATCATGTACCTGTCTCTTGATATCAATGGTATTATCATTGAATGCAATAATACATTATTGAATAAACTTGGCTATACCCGAGACGAAATCATTGGCAAACATATGACATCGTTATTGACGGAAGAATCCGTCGCCGGCTTTAAAAAGCCGGAAAAATATCAGGTGTTGAAAGACAATTGGTTACCAAAAGCGGCGAAAGTATTGATGTGCAATTAAGCGTTTCAGGCGAATACGATGAACAGGGTAAACTGATCAAAACGAGAGCTTCATTTGAGGATATCTCCGGCCTCAAACGCGCTGAAGATAAAATTCACTCCCTCACCCGGGCGCTGATAAATGCCCATGAGAACGAACGCCGGATGATTTCCCGCGAACTGCACGACCGAATCGCCCAGGACCTTGTCACGTTAAAGCTCGGCTTTGACACCCTTTTGTACAACCTACCCGATGTAACTGCGGAAGAAAGACAAAAAGCTTCAGGATTTTCTGAAATATTTAAAAATACCATCGCGGCCGTTCGGGATCTTTCATATACGTTGCGCCCCCCCTTTCTGGATGAGATGGGATTGGTGGACGCCATTTCCAATTTTTGTGAAAGCTTTTGTGGAGCCCATGGTATGACGGTTCATTTTAATGAGGCCGGTATGGACAATGTAAAACTTGATTTTGAAACCGAGATCAATTTGTATCGTTTGGTTCAAGAAGGCCTGAACAACATCCGAAAGCATGCTGGGGCTGCTGATGCGTTCGTTAAATTGATCGCAGCT
>JAFDDL010000563.1 GCA_019310865.1 Deltaproteobacteria bacterium
ATGACGGGTTGTGCACCCGGTGCGCGCGGTGTGCCAAGAGCATCTGTACCGCGAGAAAACTGGAAAAGAACCCCCCGAGAATCGTGATTGACTCGCGCTACTGCATCGGATGCGGACTGTGCCAGGCCATTTGCCCTGAAAATGCCGTCACGGTCGTCGAACAACAGCATCCGGTGATCGGCATCAGTTACACCGAGGCATAAGCTGTGCGCTTCAGCGCCTGCGTTCTTAAAGGCTTGCAGGTGATTTTACTATTTTAGAAAATCCTAAGGAGTATCTAAGGAATATCTATGGGTATCAAGAAAGAAACTGAAAACGGTTTAAACAGACGGGATTTCGGCAAGGCATTCTCAGCCGCCGGGTTAGCGGCCATCAGCGGCGTTATGTCCGGCCCATTAGCCTGGGCGGCCGAGAAAGAAGAAGATGTTCAGAAGCGGCGCGCCGAAATGGTCACATCACTTGCGAATGCGGACCACCAGATCGACGAAAAAGTGTATCAGCGTTTCAGCAGCAAAAACAACGCTTTTAACGCCTATTCCCGTGACCTCGGTAAGCCCTGGATGATGCCCTGGATCCAGAACCGGGAAAAGGCTATGGCCCAGGGGAACTCCGGCACCTACACGAATGCGGGTAGTCCCGAGTCGGCCCGGTCTTTTGCAGCCCTGAGCGAGGGACTAAACTTTATGAATTATGTCACCAGCCCATATGGCACCGGCATGGAAAACGTGGGGTTGCTGGCATGGAACAACCCCCTTGCAAAAGATCCCCGGGTTACACCGCCCATCATGGTGCCGGGGCTCATGCCTCCCCAGCTCAAGGATCCAACACAACTCACCACCCAGGCCAAGGTCGTGGCGCGTCTGACAGGCGCCGATCTGGTAGGAATCTGCAAACTGGACCGCAAATGGGTATTGGATTCCACCCAACGGAACTCATACACCGCTGAGGTCCCTGTCCTGAAGTCCGTTGTCTTCAAAGACCAGCCCATGCCCGAGGAAACCGACACCGAACTCATCATCCCCGAAGACGTCACATACGCCATTGTTCTGGGTTTCGAGCAGAACCGCATTATGATGCAGTCCGCCCCGTCGGCATGCGCAGCGGCCACAGTCAGCCATGGTTACTCCCGCATGGGCATCGGCGCGACATCCCTGGCCCAATACATCCGGGGGATGGGCTATACGGCTATTCCGACCAAAAACGACACCGCCCTGTCCGTTCCCCTGGCTGTGGATGCGGGCCTGGGGGAAGGGTCCCGGATGGGCATGGTTATCACACCCGAGTTCGGCCCCAATATCCGTATTGCCAAGGTGCTGACCAATATGCCCTTGATTCCGGATAAACCCATCGAATTCGGCGTCCATAAATTTTGCACGATCTGTAAAAAATGCGCCCGGGAATGCCCTTCCAAAGCCATCAGCAATGGTGAGCCCGGCTGGGAAGCCCGAAACGAATGCAATAATCCGGGAATTTACAAGTGGTATAATGATCATAAAAAATGCCTCCAGTACTGGATCGACAACGGTTACTCCTGCATCCGTTGCGTGGCGGTCTGCCCTTTCACCAAGGGCGCCATGCCCGGCCACGACATCAGCAAATGGGCCATCAATAACGCAAGCTTCACGAACAAATTCTGGATCACGGTGGACGATGCTTTCGGCTGGGGTGTCAAACGCGACCCCAGGGAGCTTTGGGACATTAAAGTTGGCACGTACGGTTTGGATCCAGTTAAGTTCAGCGGCACAAACTATAAGGGATGAAAGGGCGCGCTATGCTAAAGGAGGTACAAAAATTTTCGATGATTGAAAGCGTCATCTGGCTGCTTTATGCCCTTTTTACCTGCACCATGTTTTATATGGGGATTGCCAGCTACCGCGAGTATGAGCCCGGCCCCGGGTTCTGGTTCACGATTATCGCCATGGTTCTTCTGGTTACCGGCGGCGGTATTTTTTTCTTACGCCGGCGGGCTGGAAAGAGTTAAAAGTGGTTTTAAAACCTTAGATCAAGGTTTTGAAACTACTTATAGTACGGTGCAAGGGTGATAACACGAAGAAAGTTTATCAAATGGGGACTTGAAGCCGGTGCGGCAACTGCTTTGGTTGGCGGGTTGTCCCTTCTTCCTGCGAAGCGTGATTATATCCGGCCCCCCGGTGCGGCCGAAGCAGCGTTTCTGCACCGGAAATGTATCAAATGCGGTGCCTGTGTGGAGGTTTGTCCCACCCACGCCGTTGAGCAGATCGACCTGAGCCTTGACATCAAAAACCTGGCGACGCCTGTTTTAAATCCGCATTCAGGAGGGTGTATTGCCTGGCGCCGGAAATGCCTGAAATGTATCGCGGCTTGCCCCACCGACGCTTTAAAAATGCCGGACTCCCTCACGGGAATCAAATTGGGCAATGTCTCCATCGACAGGCCCCCATGCGTCAACTGCATGGCGTGTTTAAGAATATGCCCCGTAAAGGGAGCGGTTTTGTTTCCAAATCCCGAGGGCGCCCCCTTTGTCCGGGAGGAGGATATCCCCACCCGTCTCAAGCTGGTCAACTCCCCGGTGAAACCCTATATTGACAACTCAGTGTGTGTGGGCTGCGGATTATGCGTAAACATATGCCCGGTGACAGTGATGGTTTTGACACCCATGGCGGGGGGGAAACCGGCATGACTGTCAGCTACAAAACGGTTCGCACCGGGTTTCGTTTCAGTCTGCTCCTGGCCATTGCCGCGGCTGCCTTCTTCCAGGTGCCCATCGCCGGTGTGTGCTATGTGAGCATCGGTTATCTGCGCCTGATCTGTCCGGTGGGCTTTCTTGAGGTGACCCTGGCCGGTAAGCAAATCTACTGGAATCTGCTCCCCGCATTCTTGCTGGTCCTGGGGCTTATCTTCGTGGTGGGAAGGGCTTTTTGTGCTTGGGTGTGCCCGTCTTCCCTTCTGGCCCAGGAGACCGGCCGGTTGTGGCAGCGGTTCATGCCGGAAAAAGTTTTGGCGACATGCCGAAACATCGGGGAAACCATCAACAAAAAGGGTCCGCGGCTGAGGGCCGGTGACGGCATCGCCCTTACGGTTGGCGCTTTTGTCGGGATCGCCATTTTCGGCTACCCCTTTATCAGCACCATTTGTCCCATCGGGGTGATCACGCGAAATCTTATCGAGTTGATGGTGCATTTTCGCCTTCGCTATGACCTTTTTCTGCTGATAGTCCCGCTGGTGTTCGGGCTTTTATTTGTTCGGG
>JAFDDL010000564.1 GCA_019310865.1 Deltaproteobacteria bacterium
AGGACCGGAATCGCAGCCCACCGTCAATGCGGTGAAAGGTGGGCTGAGCATAACTGAGTATGTGTGGGAAGCCTATAAGCGAGCCTGGGCCCTGGCCATAGCGGTGGGGGTCAGAGGTGATATAATGAGAAGCGCTCCGTTCAGTCATGAATCGGCGGAATTTCAGTTCCGCGGATTTTATGACAAAACCGTTGAATCTGAATTTGACGCAGAGATTCGGCAGGAAGCCGAAAAAATATCCGGCACGGACAAAGTCATGGACATTGTGCTTCCGGACGGGAAGCCGGAGTTGGTCATCTACAACGAGGATTCCATTACTATCAACGACTGTTTGAGCGCATGCAAAATTACCGGCATCGGCTGGCATGCCTTTCGAACCTGGAATGACACCTATCGGGCCAAACTGTTTTCCGCCGGCACGGGCATTGAGACCAGCGTCAATGACCTTAGGCTGTTTGCCAAGCGGGTCCGAAATTTAGAGCGGGCCTATGATGTCAGGCTTGGGTTGACACGGGAGATGGAAACCCTGCCCAAACGATTTCTGGAAAAGCCGTTAAGAGGCTTTGAAGGAGAGCCAAAGACATATCCGCCTGTAACGGAAAAGGTCCTCGAAGAGATGAAGGACGTCTACTACAAGCTCAGGGGCTGGGATGTGGGCACTGGAATTCCCACACGGGAAACTCTGGAAGCAATGGATCTGACGGAGGTCGCCGAAGACCTGGAAAAAGAAGGGCGACAGCCCGCGGCCGTGTCGGCATAGACATATTAAAGGAGAGTATCAAGCCATGGCGCATCTTTACGGTGGCAGCATCCTATTTGTGAACCTGTCTGCAGGAAAAATATCCAGGGTGCCGACGGCATCCTATGCCAGGGATTTCCTGGGCGGAAGGGGGATCAATATCAAGCTGCTCTACGACGGCCTGCCCCCGTCGGTGGATCCGCTCGATCCGGCCAACCTGCTGATTTTCGGCGTGGGGCCCTTATGCGGGTCGCCGGTTCCCGCCGGCCGGGTCGAGGTTACCTTTAAGTCCCCGGAGACAGGGTATTTGGGTAGTTCCAACTTCGGCGGTTTTTTTGGCGCTGAATTAAAGTTTGCGGGTTACGATAACGTCGTGATTTCCGGCAAAGCCGACAAACCGGTCTATGTCTGGATATATAACGACCAGGTTGAAATCAGAGATGCCGCCCACTTGTGGGGCAGGGATACCTACGAAACCCAGGTGATCATCCGCAGGCAGGTCGATCCGGAAGCCAAGACCGTGTGCATCGGTCCGGCCGGGGAGAATCGGGTTCGTTTCGCCACGGTTCAGCATGATCTGGGGCACGGAGGGGGGCGCACCGGGTCGGGAGCCGTGATGGGCTCAAAGAACCTCAAGGCGATTGTTGTTCGCGGGACGCGGGGCATCACTTTTGCAGATCCGGTGAAATATTTATCGATTGCGGAGGAATTGCAGCAGGCGCTGGAAAACGACATACAGACAAAGCAGATAAAACAGCATGGCATGTCCCGAACGCAAGATATATTGGCTGTAGAGAAGCTGGAAATGCCGGCGGGAGAGGGGGTGGCCGGTTATGACTGCCTCCTGAAGTACGACACGAAAAAAGCGGGATGCTTCGGTTGCCGGGCGCAATGCATGGAGCTGTATCCGACGAAGGTGAAGGGCGGCGGCGCTGTCTCCTGCGGCTTTTATGTTCATCCCTTCGAGTTGGTGGGCAATTCGGATATCGACATGGCATTGGAGTGCGGTTTTCTGGCTCAGCGGTATGGGGTGGATATTATTTCCGCCATGAGCATCGTCAGCTGGTTGATGAAACTGTATCACAAGGGCATTATCACCGCCGAAGACACCGACGGCATTGCAATGGAGTGGGGCAGCCGGCAGGCGATAGTCTCCATGCTGGAGAAGATCGTCCATAGAGAAGGCTTCGGCGATGTGCTGGCCGATGGCATATTGCCGGCGGTTGAAAAAATTGGCCGGGGCGCCGGGAAATATGCCTACCAGGTAAAGGGCCTGCCGATGCATGAAGATATCTCGCCCGTGTTCACGATTCCGTCAAAAGGAAACGCCCTGGCCTTCGTGGTCAGTTCCAGGGGAGACTCGATGAAAGCCAGACCCGCGCGTATGATCGACGAACTCGACGCTCCCCGGTGGCTGGGCAATGACGGCAAAAAAGCCGAGAAGGCCATCGAGGCCATGAAGCAGAAAGCGCTCCGCTTAAGCGGCACGGACAAGGCGATCATACCGGGGTGCTACGAAGGCAAGCCGGAGCTGACGATTTATTCCGAGGATACGATCGTTCTCTCTGATTGTATGGGTTCCTGTAAGTATATGGGGCCTTTTCTGGGTGCTCCCTTTGACGAAACGTACCAGGCGGCCCTCTTTTCGGCGGGCACGGGGATTGAGAAAAATGTCGAGGACCTGCTGCGCCATGCCAAGCGGGTTAGAAACCTTGAGCGGGCGTTTTGTGCGAGGGAGGGGATGACCCGTGAGACGGATAAACTACCCGGACGCTTTATGGATCAGGCCATCAAAAAGGGTCCCCACAAAGGCGAGATACTGAAAACGGATGATTTCGAAGCGATGAAGAGTAAATACTACGAATTAAGGGGGTGGGATGCCGCCACGGGTATTCCCTCCCGGGAAACTCTGGAACAGATCGGACTCGGGTATGTTACCGACGATCTGGAAAAGATGGGTAAATTAAAATGAGTTTCACTGCGGACAGCGAGGGTTAGAGATGACCGGAGGATTTAGCGGGAAAATATTAAGACTTGATTTGACGAATCACACAAGTTGCATCCTGGAAACAGGACCGTATGTAGAATACGGCGGCGGCATCGGTATCGGTACCGCCGTGTTCTGGGATTTGGTCGAGGATAAAACCATCGATGCCTTCGATCCGAGAAATGTCGTCACGATAATGACCTCTCCGCTGACCGGAACGCTGGGCCTGAATGCCGCGGGAAGAAATGAAGTCAACGGGATCGGCCCCCAGGCCTATCCCATCGGCTGGTTTACCCGGAGCAACTTCGGCGGCCGGTTCGGCGCCGAGTTGAAATATGCCGGCTGGGACGGCCTAGTAATCGAGGGCCAATCCGCTTCACCGGTGTGGGTCAATATCGCCAACGGCCGGGTCACTTTCGAAGATGCCGGCGACCTGTGGGGCCTGGACACCTTTGCCACTCAGGAAAAGATCTGGAAGAAGTTCAGCGGCGGCCGGGACT
>JAFDDL010000565.1 GCA_019310865.1 Deltaproteobacteria bacterium
AACCATATAGCCTTCATAATTTCACCTCCGTTAATTTACACATCTGTGCATTGTATTTATTGAGTGCCTCTATTATAGCACCAATCGCACCGATCATAAACCACCTTATATTGACAACCCTATGCATTTCCGGTACATGATCAAAACTCCAACACCGTCCGCAGGATTGGGATGGTTTAGCCGATACTCTTGTATAACAGGATGCACCATGATCATTGGTCTGGATGTAGGCGGCACGCACACCGATGTTGTCCTTCTGGGAGCCAAAGGGCTCGTACGTGAGGTGAAGGTCCCGACGGATCCTTCCAACCTCTTTGAAACCGTATTAACCGGCCTGAGAAAAATCACGGAAGGCATCGATTCGAAAAAGATCACCCGTGCGGTCTTCAGCACCACCTTGACCACCAATGCCGTGGTTCAAAAAAAATTCCCGCCGGTGGGCATCATTGTTACAGCGGGACCGGGCTTGGATCCCGCCCTGTTTCGCATCGGAGCGCATTATCACATTGTTGCCGGCGCCATCGATCACCGCGGCCGTGAACTGACTCCCATCGATCCGGATGAGGTCGACCAGGTTGCCCAGGCCCTAAAGAAAGAAGGGATTCAATATGTCGCGGTGACCGGGAAATTTGCCACCCGAAATCCGGCCCATGAATTGGCCGTTAAGAAACAACTGGCGTCACAATTCGACCGGGTCTTTCTGAGCCACGAGCTGTCCGGCAACTTGAATTTCCCCCGGCGGATCGCAACCACCTATCTCAACGCCGCGGTCTTTCCCGTTCACCGGGCATTTTTCGAGGCCGTCGAGCACTCCATGGGGGAAAGAGGGCTGAACCTGCCCATTCGAATTCTGAAACCCGATGGCGGCAACATGGGAATGGACGCGTCCATCGATTTTCCCGGGTACACCATTTTGTCCGGACCGGCCGCCAGCGTCATGGGCGCCATTAGCCATGCAGCCAAGGACTCGGAAAGTCTGGTGCTGGACATCGGCGGCACCACCACAGACATGGCCCTGCTGATAAACGGCGTTCCGCTACTCGATCCCAAGGGTATCGAACTGGCCGGGTTTAAGACTCTGATCCGGGCCATGCAGACGCAGTCGCTGGGTTTGGGCGGAGACAGCGCCATATCCGTAACAGACGGCAAACTGAGCATCGGCCCCGAGCGAAAAGGGCCGGCCATGGCCTTTGGCGGACCGGCGCCGACACCCACGGACGCGCTGTTTGTCATGGGAAAACTGGCCGATGGGGACCGGGATCGAGCTGCTGAGGGCATCCAGTCCATCGCCGACGCCCTGAACAAACCGCCGGCGCAAACCGCACAAGACATTTTCGATCTGACCTGCCGGCGAATTTTTTCCGCCGCCCAGGCAATGATCAATCAGGTGAACAGCAAACCGGTTTACACGGTTCACGAACTGCTGGAAGGCCATCAGGTCAAGCCCAAAGAAATCCTGGTACTCGGCGGACCGGCGGCCCAATTTGCCGATCATCTGTCGACCATCTCCGGCCTGAACGCCAAGATCGTTCCCAACCACAAGGTCGCCAACGCCATCGGTGCCGGATTGGCCCGAACCACCTGTGAAGTGACCCTTTTTGCAGACACCCAGATCGGTATGGCAATGTCACCGGAGGAAAATATATCGCTGCCCATCGACAAGAGTTTCGACAGTGAAAATGCCGAGGAGATGGCATTGGATCTGCTCAAAACACGGGCAATCAAACTGGGCGCTGATCCGGACAGGTTGGACATGGAGGTCATCGAAAACATGCAGTTCAACATGGTTCGCGGCTTTTACACGGCCGGTAAAAACATACGCGTAAAGGTGCAGATCAAACCGGGTCTGATCCAGGGGGATGAATTGTTCTCTGACGGGTAACTGCAGAGAGTGCAATACCTGCCGGTTTGGGTCGCCAACAGAATTTTTTTCTGATCCGGACCCCATATTGGGAGTAACGATGCTGAAAGCAAAAAGAAAAACCGGGCTTGTTTTTTTCCCCGCCTTTGACTGGGCAATCGACCCAACCCATCCCGAGCGCGAAGAACGACTGCTCTATACCCAGGATCAGGTGTTTGAAGAGGGGTTGTTCGATATCGACGGCCTTGAGGAATTCAAGCCGGGCCTTGTCACCGTCGGCGATATTCAGCGGGTTCATTTTTGCGTACCGGATGTCGGGTCCGTCACAACCGAGTCTCATTTTATCAGCGCCGGCGGCGCTCAGACCATCGGCAGAGCGGTTCTGGAAAAAAAGATTGATAAGGGCTTTGCCCTGGTCCGGCCGCCGGGCCACCATGCCATGCGCGTCGTGCACGGCGCCCGGGGGTTTTGCAACGTCAACATCGAAGCGGTCATGATCGAGCATCTGCGCCGGCACTTCGGCATTCGAAAGGTTGCCATCGTCGATACGGACTGCCACCACGGCGACGGAACCCAGGATATCTACTGGCATGATCCGGACACGCTGTTTATCTCCATTCACCAGGACGGCCGCACATTGTATCCCGGTTCCGGATTTCCCCAGGAAAACGGCGGCCCCACGGCTCCCGGCACGACCATCAACATTCCGCTTCCGCCAAATACCGGCGCAAAGGGCTTTATCGATACCATCGAAACCATCGTGATGCCCGTTTTGAAAGACTTCGAGCCGGATCTGGTGATCAATTCAGCCGGACAGGACAACCATTTCACCGACCCGCTGACCAACATGAACTTTACCGCCCAGGGGTACGCCAGGTTGACCGAAATCCTCGATCCGGACATCGCCGTCCTGGAAGGGGGCTACTCCATCGAAGGGGCGCTTCCCTATGTCAATGTGGGCATCGCATTGGCCATGGCGGGTATCGATTATGGGAAAGTCATTGAACCGGACTACGACGCGGACAAACTTCGTCAGCCTCCCGAGATCGATGACTGGATTGAATCGATTCGCGAAACGACCCTGACAAACTGGGAAAACCGCGATGCGGCCCGAATTCGAGCCCTTAACGAAGGCCCCCGGGCCGTGAGAACCCGCAGCATTCATTATGACACGGACAATATCGGCGAGCGTCAGAAAGAGACCCTTTCGGTCTGCCCGGATTGCGGCGGCGCTCTGAAAATTGAATCATCCAGCAATTCCAGCCGTCACATTCTGGCCATCCACATCCCGATGACCGCCTGCACGGCCTGTAAAGAACTGGGCCGGCAGTGGTATGAAACCGCCGACGAGGGCAGCCTGGAT
>JAFDDL010000566.1 GCA_019310865.1 Deltaproteobacteria bacterium
ACCAGCTGCACATAATCAAAAGGGGTGTTCTGTTTCCGGGCATACCGATAGGTCAGCTGAATGGTATGGTGCTCCACCCGCTCTCCAGGCCGATTGTTCAGCGCCGCGTTAAGCGTATCGAGACGTGGGAAATGGGTCTTTAAAAATCCTTTGAAATGCAATTCAAGATCAATGGGCGTTTGCTCCGCATATCCACCGGCGCCGAGTAATGCCTTTAAATCCAGGCGGACCTGTTTGGTCAACTGGGTGTCCGGTCCGAGTCCGAACAGGGTAAAGCTCGTGGGTATGATGCTGTTGGGAGGTGTCTTTTCCGGGGAGCCTCCGTCATTGGCAACCCACATCCATATCAGCACAACCATGCCGCCGAACACGACCGCACCTAGCAGCATCCATAACAATAATTTTTTAACCCGCATCGTATTTATCAATTGAGGTCCTATGTGCGCTTTTCTTTCATGGATCATCCCTCCCAATTTCCGAACCGGTGTTAAAACCATGCGCCGGGTGAAATCATCGGCATGTTGTATTTCAAAGAATCAAACTAGTTATACTGTAAACACTTCACTCTGAAAATTCAAGTCGGTAGATTTGATATACGAATACCCTGTTTGGTTCTGACAACGCATGTTGGTATGAAAATTGAATACATATTATGCCATAAACCCTGAAAATTGAAAGGAGAGACCATGTACCGGCCGATTATGGGCCTGTTTTTGGGCCTCGGACTCATGTTTTTCACCGGATGCACCCGGCATGTCACCACCGATGGCATGTGCATGTGTGTCTCCGAGTATACACTCACTGTATCCCGTGAGATAACCGTTTCATCCCATGAGGAGGATGCAACCCGGTTCGGCATCAAAATTACCGCGGATAAATTCCCCATTGCAATGGGATTGGCGATTCGTAAACAGACCGAGTCAGCCCATCGAATGCCACGGACCCTCGAAACCATCGCCCCCGTTTGGCGTCAATGGGAACCGGAGGTGACATTCCAATACGAATTTTGAGAAAATTGACCTTATTTCGACGATTTTCATCTGGTTCTTCCTTGACACGTCCTGTCACTTTTTTTTATTGTGCAAACTTATATGAAAACAAGACCAGAAAAAATCGGGCGAAATGAACCTTGCCCATGCGGCAGTGGACGCAAATTCAAAAAATGCTGTCTTGGCAAGGATACCCTTTCGGACACATTTCTAAGAAATACCTATGAGAAAAAACACCAGATAAAATTCAAGACTGACACGGATATCAATGGGATACGCCGTGCGGGGCGCCTGGTTTTGGAAACGTTGGATCGCGTGGCCGCCAGGATAGAACCGGGGCTTCTGACGGACGATATCAATACCTTCGTTCATGATTTCACACTTGAAAATCAAGCAATTCCGGCGCCGTTGAATTACCGTGGATATCCCAAAAGTGTCTGCGTATCGATAAACGAGGTGATTTGTCACGGGATTCCCGGTGAGCGGCGGCTTGCAGATGGGGATATTGTCAATGTGGATGTCACGTCCATTCTGAATGGTTATTACGCTGATGCGAATCAAACCTTTTTTGTGGGAAGCCCGGGTCCGGACGCACAAAAAATCGTTCGGGTGGCAAAAGAGAGCCTTCGGCTCGGTATGACAGCGGTTCGGCCCGGTAATACCGTTGGGGACATCGGGTGGGCGATCCAGCAGTTTGCCGAGAGTGAAGGATGTTCGGTTGTCAGAGAGTTTGTGGGGCATGGTCTTGGCGTCGAATTTCACGAGCCGCCCCAAATTCCCCATTTTGGCCGGAAAGGCGATGGCCTGGTTTTGCTGCCCGGGATGGTCTTTACCATCGAACCGATGATCAATCTTGGGAAAAAGGAGCTTCGGGTTCTCGATGATAATTGGACGGCCGTGACCCAAGACGGTTCGCTGTCTGCGCAGTTCGAGCAAACCATTCTGGTGACGCCGGATGGGTTTGAAAGCCTGACGCCATACTGAAAACATCCGCGCTTAAGCGTGTATTTGGGAAAATGTCAAAGAGCACTTCTATTTCTGCACGAATCCGCACACATTCAGGTCGCCCAATGGGCGGAAAACTATGAGGAAGCCCAATGATCGAGGTTTCAATTCCCGGTTTTAAAAAACTTGCCCTGAAGCATTTGGTTTTGGACTTTAACGGCACGCTGGCCTGTGATGGGTTTCTGCTGCCCGATGTCGGCGAAGCCTTAAACAGCCTTTCGGCGCTTCTGGATATTCATGTGCTCACGGCCGATACGTTCGGTAGGGCCGCCGCGCAACTCGATGGTGTGTTATGCCAGGTGGCCATTTTGCCGGAATCGGATCAGGCCAACGGGAAATTGGCCTATGTGGAAAAATTGGGCGCCGCCAATTGCGTTTCCATCGGAAACGGCCGCAACGATCAGTTGATGCTCAAGGCTTGTGCCCTGGGAATTGCGGTGGTGCTCGAGGAAGGGGCTTCCAGTGAGACACTGCAAGCCGCGGACCTTGTTTGTACCCGCATCTTATCGGCCCTGGCGCTGATGACCAACCCTTTGCGCCTCACGGCGACACTTCGATCTTAGATGAATGGATCGGGTTTGCGGATATAGGCTTCCATTTTTTCGATCAGCGGTTGGAGCGATTTGCTCTGGGTGGCCGATATGGTCGTGCCGTCAAGGAGCCGGCCCAGGCGCTCCCGCATTTCCGGGGAAACCCGGTCCTGTTTGTTCAAGGCCCGCAGGCACGGGATTCGACTCAGGTTCAGCTCAGCGAGAATTTTTTCCACCGATTCAATCTGTGTTTCATATTGGGGATTGCTGATATCCACGACATGGAGCAGCAGGTCTGCGTTTTCGAGCTCTTCCAGGGTGGCGCGAAAAGCCACCATCAAGTCCTTGGGCAGGTCCTTGATGAATCCCACCGTATCGGTGATGATGACCTCCGTGTCCCGGGGGAACCGCAGCCGCCGGCTGGCTGGATCCAGGGTGGCAAACAGTTTGTTTTCCGTAAGGACTCTGCTCTTGGTAAGGGTGTTGAGCAGGGTCGATTTCCCTGCATTGGTATAGCCGACGATCGATATGACCGGCAGGTCGCGTTTGTCGCGTTTGGCCCGCTGTTGTTTGCGATGGTGCCGAACCCCAACCAGATCTTTTTCGAGCCGCCCAATTCGATTCCGTGCCCGCCTGCGGTTGATTTCCAGTTTGGTCTCACCGGGGCCCCGGCCCCCGATACCGCCCGTAAGCCGGGAC
>JAFDDL010000567.1 GCA_019310865.1 Deltaproteobacteria bacterium
CCGGACAATATTACCGGTTATCCGGATTTTCAAAATCAATGTTTGGCCATCGAGAAAGATTGGAGAAACTTGAATTTTGCGTTAAAGAGATAGGGTAAAAAGGGGGCTCACATGAGGCACCGTCGCAAAAAAATCGTCTATTTGCTAGTGGTGGTTTGTTTTTTAATCGGTCTTTCCCATTCGGTGATGGCCAAAGATTATCTTTACGTACCCAGCAACAATCACCTGCATGTCATCGATTGTGACTCGGATACCATTATCAAGACCATTACCTTCAACGATTACATCGTCAACGGTATTGCGTCTCCGGATGGGAAGCGATATTACATGAATGCTTGGCATTCCATATATGCGGTGGACACCGAGTCAAATGAGATTGTTGACACCTACAAGTTTTCGTCGGACCTGAACCGAGTCTCCGTTATGCCCGGTATTGCGGTCTCTCCGGACAATAAATATTTATATCTCAGTGTTTCGATCACCAAAAAAAAGCTCAATATTCCCCGTTTGAATGTACTGCCTCCCCAGCTGGTTGTCTACGATATCAAAAAGAAACAGATCGCAAAAAATTTTGAGATCCCTTACGCCTGTAGCGCGTTGGTCAGCCCGCCCAATGATCGCAATCATGTGATTCTTCTAGCGCAGGACATTTTTAAAATCAATATCAAGAATGGAAAACTGACAAAAATGCTGGGGATTCTCCACCCCGAGGAAGGAGAACCCGGGTTGAATGCGTTTGCGATTTGGAATAGTTGGAGTCCCGGAAAAAATGGAGTGGTCACACTTCCGGCCTACTCGGCCGATGAATTATATTATCTGCTCTTCGATAAGAAAGGCAATGTCAACAAGCTCAAGGCCGAGGAGGTTGTAATGGCCTACTCCGGCATAGTCTCACCGGATTTAAAATATCTATATGCCACCATGGACGAAGTTTATAAGATTGATTACAAGACCGGTAAGACACTGGCTATGGATATCCTTGAACGCGGTACCTGCTATACCGTCAACCTGACATCCGACGGGAAAAAGCTTTATGTCGGCCCGGGTGGTCCGGATATAAGCGTGTATGATACCGCAACCATGAAACGCATTGGGATCATCCCGCTCAAAGGCGATGGGGTATCATCTAGTATGATCAGCAAATAATGATGCCCAATGGAACTTGCCATTCACATCAGAAATATAGAACATGCAACCGCCTTTTGCGATCTGCCCAACCATATAGCAACCCTGTATGCTGAAAAACAAGATTGGTCTGCTCTGATGCCGTCAGATACCTTCCTGATGCCGTCGGATACCTTTCGGATTTATATTGGAGATGAGTTTTGCATCCATCGCCTGCCGCATCCGGCGGAACTGGCGGCCTTGGTTCAATTGGCAACCGAAAAAAGATGGCAACTCACCCTATTAACACCGCCGCTTAGCGATGCGGGATTGGAAACATGTAAACGGCTGTTTGATTATTTACAGCAAGAGACTTCCCAAACCGAAGTGGTTGTCAACGACTGGGGGGTATTATTATATTTAGAAAAGAATTATCCGTCATTTGAGCTGTCCGCCGGTCGGTTGCTGAACAAGGGTTTCAAAGATCCCCGCCTGCCAAATGCATCAAACGCTTCTCAATTTTCAGATGAAACAGCTTCTCTTTTCAACCACGGCACATTTGATTTCCCAGGATTTCAGCAAACATTATCTGACTTTCAGGTGCGCCGTATCGAACGGGATGTATTGCCTTACGAAGACCTCAAAAAAAAGCGACTGAATGGGCTGAGCACATCCATTTATTTTCCCTATGGATATATAACGACCGGCAGAATATGCTGGATCGCATCCTTTAATGAACGAGAGCGAAGACGGTTTCGTATCGCCGATGGATGTCAGCGACGCTGTAATCAACTGTCATTACGGCTGAAACATGACCAGACTTCCATGAAACTTTTTCAGGAAGGCAATACCATATTCTATCGTTATTCACTATCAACATCGCATCGCCTGGTTACGATGGCAAAGCAAAACCGGTTTCGACTGATTTATCAGGGATTTGCCATCCCAGGGTCTGAAGCTCGCCGCGGGGGCAGTGACAGGGATTTATGATCTTATGAAAATCACCGCACCGGTTAGTTCAGTCAAAGAAGTGGAGATGCTGCTTCATCATGGCGCCGATGAGCTCTATTGCGGTGTTCAAACGCCGGAGTGGCGCGCGCATTTTGGCGATCATTTATGGATGAATCGAAGAAGCCCCACAGGCGCAAACCTTGGCTCGTGGGAGGAAATCCGTGAAGTCGTAACGCTTGCCCACAACGAACAGGTCTCGGTTCATGTCACCTTGAACGCACCGTTCTACACCCAGGCAGGCATGGACTACCTGCTGCGACTGGCTGAAAAATTGGTGGGCGAGCTTCATATCGACAGCTTAATTGTCAGTGATATCAACTTTATAAAGCTGCTTTCCGAGGCCCATCTGCCGGTTAACCTTCACCTGAGCAGTCTGGGTACCTGCATCAATTCCTACGCCGTCGAATTTTATCAGGCACTGGGCATTAAAAGAATTATTCTGCCCCGGCAATTGACCCTGTCCGAGATCCAGACAATCGTTTCATCAAATAAGGATGCCATGGCTTTTGAAGTATTTGCGGTAAATGATGGATGTTATTATGAAGAAGGATTTTGCCAGACCACACATGCACTGGGCGGTCCGTTCTGCTTGATGGAATGGAATGTTGAGGCGATCGGAGAGCAAATTCCATCGGCAGAGATAAATCAGCGGACCGACGAGCTGCGCGAGTATCTCTGGTATCAAAACAATTGTGGCTCTTCCTTTCAGGAGGACGGGCTGCCCAACGGGCCCTGCAGTCTGTGCTGGTTTGGCTACTTTCAAAGCTGGGGGGTACATGCCGTCAAAATAGTGGGCCGAGAGGCGTCTTTTTACAGAAAAATGAGAAGTCTTCAATTGGTGAAGCGGGTTGTGGACGAAGTCCATGGGGGCGTATCCCCCGAAGAGGTTGCCCGGTTCGCCCGTAATTTACGTAATACACCAATATACTGCGATAAAGGGTATATGTGTTATTATAAAGATTGATAATTTATGCAAACAACCGTATTAAAACAGTTTCGATATCTGAGCCAATACCTGCGGCCGCATAAAAAGGTGTTAATCATCTCGCTTTCGCTGAGTGTGGTCAGTACGGCTGTGGGAATGATACAGCCCCTTTTCGCAAAAAT
>JAFDDL010000045.1 GCA_019310865.1 Deltaproteobacteria bacterium
ATGTCCTCCATGAGCGACACCCCCACCTGCCTGGCCTGTTTCAGCAGCGCATCCATGATGCCGATGCCACTGCCCCCCACCGCCCGCTCTTCCGAAAAGGTGATGTCCCAACCCCAATCCTTGAGTTCCTGAAGCCGCTGGGGGGCGTTTTTGATATACTGCTCGCAGAGCTTCTGGTTATTGAGAAAAAAGCCGTTGGTGAGCATGTCGTTCATGAATTTTTCCCGGCTGTCCTTCGGCTCGCCGGTAAATCCCATTTTGCTCAAGCTCATGCCGTCGAGCGTATAATCCGCCCCGGCCATGGGCGTTGCGCCGCATCGGGCCAGGGGTCCCTTGCTGAGCAGGAGCGTTTTTGCGCCCTTTTCCCGGGCCCCGATGGCCGCCCGGAACCCGGCGCCGCCGCCGCCGATCACCAATACGTCAGTTTTTATACATTCTCTCATCATCTTTTCACTCGCTTTCATATTCGTCTCGCTTTTGATCCGGTTATTTACATTTTTTGCTAACAGCCTACAGCCTAAAGACCTCCCCGCGAAGCGGAGCCTAGGCCAACACGTCTTTCAAAAAGCGGATCGTCTCCTGCCACGACTGTCGCTGGGCCCGGGCCGTCGCGGCGGGCCGGCCGCCCATAGTGAAGTAAATCTTTAAGTGCGGATGAAAAACGCAAGCTCCCATGGTGGTGGGCAATCCCGGAAAACTGAGCATGTGGCCGGCATCCTCGAACCCGAGGTGTTTAACCGGGTATTCAAACCCCTTCTCTTTGAGTCGTTTCACCGCCCGCAGGGACATCTCGTAGGAGGACCAGCACTGATCGTCCCGGCCGGAAATAAAGAGAATGGGGCACTGGATCCGTTCAATGGGGATGGCGGTGCGTTCATACACCGCAGGATCCAGCATAAACGCCATTGCCCGGGCGCTTTCGAAAATGCGCCCCTCCGGCGCCTTCATGACGTCCAGAAGCTCGGGCGCCACCAGGGCATAGTCTTCGGGGGTACCGGCATAGGGAAGTGGCTGTCCGCCCAGGGACCAGGCCGAAGAGGTGTTCCCCTTGTCGTCGGCGCCGCTGCCATAGACATCCCCCGGCACATTGGCCACCACGGCAGCGACCTTCTCCGGAAAGGCAGATGCGATGGCCAGTACCCCTTCCCCGCCCCGTGAGGGACCAACCAATGCGATCCGGTCGTGGCCAATGTGTTTTTGGAGCCACTCGATTCCTTCCCGGAAATACTCCAACGAAATTTCGTACTGGAAGGCGGGCAGGTCCCGGTAGTTAAAATAGGCCAGATTCAAGACCGAGAATCCGTGAGAGGCCAGAATTGATGACTCTTGGCGTGAGACCCCACCGCCCGACCCGCTGATTCGAATGATGCCCGGCAGGGATGGTTTTCCTTTCGGTTCAAATAAAAGCCCTCTGAGCGATCCGTCTGCCACCTCGGTTTCAATGACGTTCGTAGGAAAGCGATCGCGCATCAGTTCAGCCGATGCAACCGTCTTGCCATCCACGCACGCCTCGAGGCGGATCACATCGGGCCGGTCGCTTTCGTAATATGGGAGTCCGCTGGCGTGAGCAAATATCGACGGCGTGCGGGCCGCCTCTTCTTTGGCCCCGTTTAATTTAAATTCATCGTATTTTTCAGGCGCCACCGGTGCCATGGACCAGAACAGTCCATCGCAATCCGTACCCGCATAGGTGCCCGACACGGGCGCCGTGCGGGACAGGTCAACCGATCCGGTCCCGTCGGTGTTAAAGGCCGCCTCAGAGCACCATTCGGTGTTTGTATCATCCGATAATGTCGCGGTGATCGTTACCTGGGAATATGGCCGGAATCCGGACAGCCTGATTTCAGTCTCCTGATCGATGACGATTCTGTTCGATGACAATTCAATACGAGGGGATTTCACTGGGGATGATTTCCTTTGCTATTCGAGTTTTCGGTCACGTTTAAATGGGCAATGGTTTTCTGTTTTGCCATACGGTCTTACAAAATGTTACACTTTTTCTGCTAATGGTCAGCCTGGCACATACTGTCGCAGCCTTCATAAAAACCACTGCAATATTCATACCTATTTTTCTGTATCCATAACTAATTGATATAAATGGTTTTATTAGCCCGCCTGAAAGCGGCTTGCATTTTTGTTCGAAATTAAGGACAGTCCCTGTCCGAAATTTCGAACAAATTCTTGATTTTTTCATTTGCCTGATATAAGGTAAATGTTATGGGTTCAGGTTTTTCTTGGCATCAGCACCTATTGAAACATTCAAAGCATGCGCAGGAGCTATCGATATGAAGGCTTATCAAACATCGGAATTATCATCTATCGAATGGGAGTCCCTGGCAATTCTTTATACCGTTGAAGAACCGATTCCCATGGATCTTTTCAGCCGCTTAACCCCTCTGCCCGCCGAAGCGTTTCTGGAAATGGTCAAAAAGGCCGAGGCATGGGGATGGATCCGGCGAATCTCGCCCGACAGGATCGCTCTGGCTGCTGACCTTTCTCCCGGGATACAGGACGGTATCCGGGACATCTTTACACCTCAAAAGCGATCAATGTTTATAAAACGGATCGAGCAGAACGGGCTCAAAGACGCGATCGGTCCTGCCCTGATGGCCCGGCTGTTTTCCGTTTCAGGCCGCTTGGAAGAAGCCGTGGAACTTTGGGTCGGTTTGTTCGAAGATGCAATCCGGGAAAAGGATGAAAAGCGCGCTGCATTGTATTTGAAAGAGGCGGTGGATGGGCTTTTCGCTCTCGGAGATTCTGGAAAAAAAGACCGAAAAAGGCAGTTTGTCCAATCCGTTTTGAATCTCCAGGAAAGCGCCCAATATTTCAGTCCCGATTATTTTGTCGGTCAGACCTGGCGTCGGTTGGCAAAGAAGGCCATGCATGTAGCAGACGAGCTGGGTGACAAGCGCTCCCATGCGCTGTTTACGCTTGCATACGGCATGTTCTTATCCATTCGGCAGCCGGCCCAAGCGATACCGGTCTTGGCCCAGGGCAAGAAGACGGCGGAAGATCTGGATGACCCGGATATCATGGCGGCCGCTGCCGGACCAATTGGAATATACTACACCATCCAGGGTCGTCACATAGATGCGATCCGGTATGTGGAGCGCTTCCAATCCGATCTTACTTTCAGCAAAAATAGAAACCGGGATTATAATGTCAGTATAGTTTTAGGGATAAGCGCGTTTTTTGTCGGACGGTTTCATACGGCCGTCGGAATCCTCTTGAGCCATTGGCGGACCGCCAAGATCAAGGGATGGCTGAGCGAAGCGGCGATGCTTCGCGCGTTGCTCGGAAACTGTCTGACAGTCCTTGGCCATACCGCAGCAGGAGGCCTGCACTGCAGTGAAGCGCTTGGCGAATCCCGTGCGCTCAATTATGAATTTGCGATGATGATGTCCCAGGTCGGACTGGCCCTGAACGATATACGGGAAGGTCGAACGGAGGATGCCTATCAGCACTTTGAAGCGGCATATGCCCACACGAAGATGGGCACAACTATACGGCGATTCATCTTCCCCTGGTCCCTTGAAATAATGCATGCGTTTCACCGGGAAGGCTTTGCTCCAATCCCCGGTTGGAATTTTCCCGAACAGTTCGACCGGTGCATGATCGGGCCGAACCTCCACTTAAGGGGGGTTGCCTTGCGAATCGGCGCCGAAGAAAAAATCCGTCAGGGGGAGAGCGGCAACCATATTTTACTGGATCTCCAGGCCAGCGAAGAGTACCTGAACCAATCCGGAGATCCGATCGAGCTGATAAAAACGCAGATCGCACAGGTCAGGCTAAAACTCAGGGGCAAAGATACAACCGGGGCGGCCCGGCTGATCCGAAGCATTTGGAACAAAGGGTCGGATTTGCGAAACACCCTCCCCCGTGAGACGCTCCGTTTTTTATCAGAACAGGCAGAACTCTCTTCAGAAAAGCATCCTGCAGGCAAAGACGTTTTAGGCCGGTTGTTTCAACTGCTGGACGTATTATATTTGCCCTGGGAACCGGACGAAGGCTTCGACATAATGGTACGGCTGAGCAGCCAGGTACTCGCCGCCGAAAGGGGCGCCCTGTTCGTTTTCGGTAAGGGTCGCCGGACTGCCGCACCCGAACTAAAGGGGGCGTGCAACCTGACAGCGATTGAAGTAGCTGACCCGGACTTCAATATTATCATGGAGCAAATCACCAGAACGTTCCGAGAGAATCGTCCCCTGGTTATCCGATCCGAAAAGATGCCTACCCGGCTCCTGGACGCCAACGTCAGGTCCTTGCTTTGTCTTCCCCTGAATATCAACGATGATACAAAAGGCGTGCTTTTTCATTCAAACACCTATCTGGATAATCACTTTACCGATCTGGATGATCGGGTGTTGAAAACATACAGCCGGTATCTCATCGATTTTTTAAAATTTATAATAAAACGCAGCGAAAAGCCCTCCTTTTCTCCCCAAACACACCTGCCGCCGCGCCACAATGGAGAGGGTGAGATCCTGACCCGGAATGCAACCATGCGGGAGATTATGGATCAGACGGAAACGGCGGCCCGCTCGGACTCAACGGTCATGATTCTGGGGGAGACCGGTACCGGCAAAGAGCTCTTTGCACAAAAAATCCACACAGCGAGCCTGCGCTCGACAGGTCCTTTGGTTATCGTGGATGCCACCGCCATTCCTGAAAACCTGGTGGAAAGCGAATTGTTCGGGCATGAAAAAGGCGCCTTTACCGGGGCGGATCGAATGAAAAAAGGGCAGATTGAGATGGCCCATACCGGGACACTCTTTGTCGATGAGGTGGGCGAACTGCCCCTGCCCACCCAGGTCAAACTGCTGAGAGCCTTTGATAAACACGCGTTCTACCGCATCGGGGGAACGCGCAAGAGGCATTCCGATTTCAGGCTGGTCGTTGCCACCAACCGGGATCTTTCCGAAGAAGTCGCAGCCGGGCGCTTCCGCCAGGACCTGTTCTACCGCCTGAATGTCATATCCATCCGCCTTCCCCCTTTGCGAAAACGCGGAAAGGACATTGTGCTCCTGGCGCACCATTTTTTTCGGAAATACACAACACGCTACCGAAAGGAGAATTTGCAGATTTCTCCGAAAGATGAGGCCCGCCTGATGGCCTACCCCTGGCCGGGAAATATACGGGAGCTGAAAAACGTTATGGAACGAGCAGCTATCCTCTCCTCAGGCAATCGGTTGGATTTAAATCTATCCACGTGCCGGGAGCTGGATGGGGAGCTCACCCCGGACAGCGTCCTGCCCATGGATGACATGCAGCGTCAATACATCCAAAAGGTGCTGGAAATTACCGGCGGTCGCATCGGCGGTCCCAAAGGGGCGGCAACCCTGTTGGGGATGAAAAAGACGACGCTTTTCAGCCGGATGCAGAAACTGGGACTGCGGTGAGAAGAGAAGTTTGAATGGTGGATCAGCGTTATGACGATCAAAACCTGTTGCTGGATGAAGAGCGACTACCCAAACGGATTCTTTCATGGATTCCTCCGCCGGAAAACCATTTTTGAACGGCTACGTTTAAGTTTTGCATCTCTGGGGGCATGCAGGAAGAATTGCCCCTTCGGATGCCAGGTCAAAAATATCAAGTTCAGCGCATTCCACAGGGTCGCAGCAAAGATGACAGACCCTTTTAATGGCCCTGAAACCTTTCAGGGAAATATCCTTTGACAGGAAATCATCCTTGACCGGCTCCGATTTGAGAAGGTCGGTACTGAGATATTTTTTATTATCATCTGAAAAAACCGTTACCACAACATGGTCTTTTCCCATCTCGTTTTGACGTTTTACCGCACCCAAAAAATTAGAACCGGATGAAATCCCGACGGCAAGCCCAAGTTCCCGGGCAAGTTTCTGGGCCATGATAATTGAATCTCCGTCATCAACCTTGACAATATCATCAAGGAAATCCAGATCAACTATTGCAGGAATAAATTCATCCGAGATGCCCTGTATCCGGTGTTTCCCAACCTTATACCCCGTACTGAGGGTGGGGGAATTGGATGGCTCGAGCGGATGAAGTTGAATATCAGACTTTTTTTTCTTTATAAAACGGCCAGCTCCCATTATGGTGCCGCCTGTTCCCACCCCTGCAACAAAGGCCTCCGGGACAAGCCCCTGGTACCGCATCTGCCACCATATTTCAGGGCCGGTTGATGTGTAGGTTGACGTTTTAATCTCATCTTCCTTGCGTGTTTCCGGATATTCGATTCGTGTCATTTTATACCTCTTAACCTTTTTTGCACAGTTCTTCAACGTTTTGCAGACTACCTCATGGGCAATCCCGTACGGTTGAACCCGGTTTCACTGTATGGTAACCAAACCACTTGACTCCTGTCTCATTCTTCGTTATTTTAGAATACAGCATTAAGTTAAAATAACAAAGAGGCTTATTTTAGGATATGCGCAAACGATGAAACGAGAACGCCAGGGACAATACGTTACGATATCAACGGTAGGTGAGAAGGCTCAGGCCTTTGTCCCTGCCCCACTGCCGCCGAACCCGGCCCTCGAGTGGACGCCGGATTTGCGCAGCAAGTTCGACCAGGCGCTACTCGCTCTCGGGGGACTGGACAGCATCTCGACCTTTTTGCCGGATATTTCTTTGTTTCTTTATATGTATGTGCGCAAGGAGGCGGTCCTCTCCTCAATGATCGAAGGTACGCAGTCATCGCTTTCCGACCTCCTGCTTTTTGAACTGGATATGGAGCCCGGTGTGCCGCTGGATGATGTCCGCGAGGTCAGTAATTATGTGGCTGCCATGGACTATGGGCTGAAGCGACTGGCCGAGGGGTTCCCCTTGTCCCTGCGTCTGGTCAAAGAAATGCATGGTGTGTTGCTTTCCAAGGGGCGGGGGGTCAACCAAACACCCGGTGAATTTCGTAGAACCCAGAATTGGATCGGTGGCACCCGGCCCGGAAATGCGGCCTTTGTTCCGCCGCCGGCTGAGCAGGTACTGGATTGCATGGGCAAGTTGGAGTTGTTTCTACATGACCAGCCGGAACCTACACCCGTGTTGATCAAGGCCGCATTGGCCCATGTGCAATTTGAAACCATCCATCCGTTTTTAGATGGTAACGGCCGTCTTGGCCGCTTGCTGATCACGCTGCTCTTGTGCGAACAAAAAATGCTCCGGGAGCCGCTGCTCTACCTGAGCCTCTATTTCAAAACGCACCGGCAATATTATTATGAGCTGCTGAATGAGATTCGTTTGAGCGGGAACTGGGAAGCCTGGCTCGATTTCTTCGCAGAGGCGGTCATTGTCACCGCCACCCAGGCAGTGGACACGGCCCGCCAACTTGTTGATCTTGCGAATGAAGATCGTGACGGAATCAGTGGTCTTGGCCGGGCGGCGGCGTCAACATTGCGGGTTCATCAGGCTATGATGGGACGGCCAATCACGACTTCCGGCTGGTTGGTGAAAAAAACAGGTGTCACTCCGGCCACGGTCAACAGGTGCTTGGGGCATTTGGAGCGTTTGGGTATTGTACGGGAACTGACCTCTCGCAAGCGCAACCGGGTTTTCAGCTACGCCGGATATCTGAAAATCATGAACCAGGGGACGGAACTACCCGGCTGACAGCGTCCGTTCCACAAAACGACGGGCTCTTTTATCGGATTTATAGATTTCCCAGGTAATGTCCGTTGCGTTGGTGAGGTCTTGAATGCCCGTTTGAATATCCGATAAAATTTTTTCAACCAATATACGGTCAACCATTTTTATCTCCGTAGAGAACCTTTTTAACATGCCGTTTGTGCAGATGAAGAAAATCTTCGTAAGTTTTACGTCCTTTTAGTTCGAAACGCTTTCGAATTTCAGGTTTTTTATCGTAAATCAGAATGCCTGTTCGGCGAACCTGATATTTCAACAACTCACCGGCATTATTTAGAATCACCAGGTCGGTTTGACGCCCCAGTTTCTTTTCAAATTCGGGAATATAATCGATTGGAGAGTATCGGTTGACGGTGGATTCTTCCAGTAAGAATGCGAGATCAATGTCGCTTTCTTTGCGCTCGGTTTGCCGAGCGACCGACCCGAATACATGTACGGAAACAATGTCCGGATGTTCAGAAAAGTAACCGGATAAAATTTGTTTTATGAACTGAATGGTATCCTTTTTGACATTCATTTTCATGGCATTTTAGTCGTCAGTTGAAATGTGTGTAACTTTTTTAATTTAGGCGAGAAAGCGCAGGAATATCTGGCATATTCCGAGTTTTCTCAACGCCGTCCGGTGGAATGCATCGGCGCTAAGAATGTGAAGTTAATTTTACGCGAGCCCTTAGTAGCTGGTGCCCATGAAAATAAAGACAATGGGTATCTGGGTAAGAACAAGTATCGCTACAAAAAAAATGATTCTGATCTGAAATAACGCATGTATTAGCGCTGGCGTGAAAATGGCAGGATGCGAGCCCTGGCTCGCTTCTCATCTATACTCACCAATGCACCCTGGTCCAGCAATTCCCCAAACTGCTTAAACGCCGAAAGTACCGATTCACCAATGTGCTTCGGTGAGACATTTTGGGTCCGCAACTGTAATACACTTGGGGAGTCAGCACTGGTCGCCGCGAGGATTGCGCCGAAATCAAGGTCATGTGTAAATACCACAAATCCGTTTGATCGAGCCCATAACAAGATTTCCCGGTCAGACGCATTTGGGGAACCGATATCCGACCAATGGATACATTCGTGACCTGCTGGTTTTAGAACTTCGATCCATTGGGGAGACAGGTTCATGTCTATGACAATTTTCATGCAGTTTTTGTCCACACCGGGACTTCAATCTCTTCAACTCGCCAAGCGGCGTATTGAAGTGCCTCATCTATATCTTCATCTTCAAGATAGGGGTACATATTCAAGATCTCTTGCTTGCTATAACCTGAAGCTACAAGACCGACTATCATTCCCACGGTTACCCGCATTCCACGGATACAAGGCTTTCCCCCCATAATTCCGGGATCAAATGTGATTCTTCTCAAATATTCCATGGGACCTCCCTTCATAAACATATAATCCTGAGATAATCATATCATCTTGAAATCATTAATTGTAATAATTGAAAAAGTTCATAATAAGGATTATATACGATAACGCCCTATGGGTACAAGGTATTTTTATGTTCATCAGAATTCTGCTTCATTCTGACCTCCATTGTAAGAGGCATTCTGTCTTTTTTATAAAACCGATAGAATTCCTTATGCGGGAAGACCGAATCGGGGATGCCTATCAGCACTTTGAAGCGGCATATGCCCACACGAAGACGGGTACAATTATGCGGCGATTCATCTTCCCATGGTCCCTTGAAATGATGCATGCGTTTCACCGGGAAGGCTTTGCTCCGATCCCCGGTTGGAATTTTCCCGAACAGTTCGACCGGTGCATGATCGGGCCGAACCTCCATCTAAGGGGGGTTGCCCTGCGCATCGGCGCCGAAGAAAAAAATCGTCAGGGGGAGAGCGGCAACCCTGTTGGGGATGAAAAAGACGACGCTTTTCAGCCGGATGCAGAAGCTGGGATTACGCTGAAAATCCGACGCTGACTGCGGCCAATCAGCTGATTAAAAAAGTGAATTATCAAGCAACCTCCTCATAGTCAGCGTCCACCACATCATCTGCGTTGCTGCTGTTGTTTTGATGTGCGGGGCCTTGCCCGGGATGCTGATGGGGCGAACCATGTGCAGCTGATTGCCGAGAAAGCCCCTCGGACATATTTTGTGCCGCCTGCTGAAGCGCTTGCGTACTACGTTCAATTTCCGCTGCATCATCACCGGCGACCGCTGATTTCAGAGCGCGGATCGCCGTTTCAACGTTTGATATCACGCCTGCATCCAAATTCAGCCCGTATTCTTCAACCGTCTTTTCGGTGCTATAGATCAAAGCGTCCGCCCGGTTTCTGGCGTCAATCAACTCTCGTTTGTGCCTGTCTTCGTCGGAATGCGTTTCAGCGTCGCGAACCAGACCCTCAATTTCCGCTTCGGTGAGCCCGGAAGAGGCTGTAATTGTTATCGACTGTGCTTTTCCAGTGGCAAGGTCCTTGGCAGATACATCCACAATGCCGTCTGCATCAATATCGAAAGAAACCTCAATCTGCGGCAAACCCCGGGTTGCCGGTGGGATACCCACCAGTTCAAAACGACCGAGGGTTTTGTTGTCCGCAGCCATTTCCCGTTCTCCTTGAAGGACATGGATCGATACGGCCGGTTGGTTGTCTTGTGCTGTAGAGAATACTTCACTCTTTTTGGCCGGAATAGTCGTATTTTTTTCGATCAGTTTGGTCATGACGCCCCCAAGGGTCTCAATGCCCAGGGACAATGGCGTGACATCCAGGAGAAGGACATTTTTTACATCTCCTTTGAGCACGGCTCCCTGTATGGCCGCTCCCATGGCCACCACTTCATCCGGATTGACCCCTCGATTGGGATCTTTACCAAATATTTTTCGCACCCGCTCCTGAACCGCCGGCATTCGCGTCATGCCGCCCACCAGAACCACCTCGCTGATATCTGAGGCGGACAACTTGGCATCGGTTATCGCCTGCCTGCAGGGGCCTTCCAGCCTGTCCAGCAGGCCCGCTACCATCCCCTCGAGTTTTGCCCGGGTGATTTTCATGTTCAGGTGTTTGGGCCCGTTGGCATCGGCGGTGATAAAGGGTAGGTTCACATCGGTTTGCCCGGTTGTGGAAAGCTCCATCTTGGCTTTTTCAGCCGCCTCCTTGAGCCGCTGCAGGGCCATGTTATCGGATCGCACATCGATTCCCTGATCCTTTTTAAATTCATCGGCCAGGTAATCGACAATCAAAAGATCGAAATCCTCTCCGCCCAGGTGCGTATCACCGTTGGTGGCCTTTACCTCGAATACGCCATCGCCGATATCCAGGATCGAAATATCAAAGGTGCCACCACCCAGATCGAATACAGCGATTTTTCCTTCCTTTTTCTTGTCCAGGCCATATGCCAGGGCTGCCGCTGTGGGCTCGTTAATGATTCTTTGTACAGCCAAACCGGCAATTTTACCCGCGTCCTTTGTGGCCTGGCGCTGGCTGTCGTTGAAATATGCCGGGACGGTGATGACGGCATCGGTTACTTTCTCACCCAGGTATTCCTCTGCCGACCGTTTTAAATCGGCCAGAATCATGGATGATATTTCCGCCGGGCTGACTTTTTTACCTTTCAGATCCATGGTTGCATCCCCATTGCCGCCTCGCTCGATTCGGTAGGGAAGGATTTTAATATCCTTTTGGACCTGGGGCGAATCGAATTTTCTGCCAATCAACCGTTTGACACCAAATACCGTATTTTCCGGGTTGGTGACGGCCTGTCGTTTGGCAATTTGCCCTACCAAACGCTCACCGCTTTGGGAAATCGCAACAATAGAAGGCGTGGTTCGCCCGCCTTCAGGATTGGCGATAACTGTGGGATCCTCCCCCTCAATGATCGCCACACAGGAATTGGTTGTACCAAGATCGATTCCGATTGTTCTGCTCATTTTAATACTCCTTCTATTCATTACTTTTTAATTTATATATTTTTAGTAATACACATTTATATAATAAGCGGTGAAACGATGTTGTCAACAGAGAGTGTTCAAGTTATATATAATTGTTGACACACAAAGGGAAATCGCGTATTCTTTTTTAAAGGAAAGAAGGATATAAGGAAACAAGGAGGTTCGGCATGCTGGCAAAAATGACCTCAAAGAATCAGATAACGATCCCCAAAAAAATTGTAGATCAACTTCCGGATACACAGCATTTCGACATTGAAATGAAAGATGGCGTGGTGTTGCTCAAACCGATTAAAATTTACGATACGAGTCTCGAGAATATCCGTTCCAAGATAAAAAAGCTGGGGCTTAATCCAGACTGTGTTCAAGAGGCGGTGGCGTGGGCCAGGTCAAAAGAGTAATTCCGGTGGTTATTGATACCAATGTTGTCATTTCCGCGCTGTTTTTTGGCGGAACACCTGGAAAACTCATACCGTTATGGAAATCAAAAAAGATCCGGCCCCATATCTCCAGGCCGATTATTGATGAGTATTTGCGGGTTCTTGCATATCCTAAATTCCAATTGTCGGCGAATGAAATTCACTATATTTTGCATCAAGAGATATTGCCCTGGTTTGAAATTGTTACAGTTAAGACAGTTCCTGGTCCTGCCATTGTATCCAGCGATCCATCAGACGACATATTTATCCGCTGTGCCGAGACTGCCAAAGTGAAAACGGTAATTTCCGGAGACCGCCACCTTCTCTCCATGAAATCTTATGTTGGCATTGAGTTTGTTTCCCCGGCTGCTTTCCTAAAAACAATATAGAGCGCCATTTCAAGACGTTCAAGCTCGAAGTCTACGCTTCTCTGATTCAGACCAAGACCGGCGAAAATTTTATCCAACCATGTCGACATCTCCAACGGTTTGTTGCCAAAATTCAAGGCGATATTGGGAGATTTCAATGCGTTTTTGGCCGGTGGAAGCTACCCTTTTTTTGTCGGATTAACAAGAGATGAATACTTAAATGCGTTGTCGAACGTCATTGATAAGGTGATTTATGAAGATATTCCAACCATCAAAGCCTTGAGATCTTTTCCGAGCTTGAAATTA
>JAFDDL010000568.1 GCA_019310865.1 Deltaproteobacteria bacterium
TCTGACGTTTCGGCCAGGCTCAACAGGACGCCCACACCCAGCATGGGAAGCTCCATGGCTTTGCGACGGCCGAATTTGATATAGGCGCTGCCGGTTCGCGGCAGTTCCCGCGGGATCACGATTTCGGTAAGGATCTCTCCTTTTTCAAGGACGGTCTGCCCCGGACCCGTGAAAAAATGGACCAGCTCCAGAGACCTTTCCCCCTTGGCGCCATAGATATTGACTTTGGCATCCAGCGCAATCAACGGTATGGCACCGTCTGCGGAGGGAACCGCGTTGACAAGGTTGCCGCCGATTGTGGCAACATTGCGAATCTGGACGGAACCGATGTTGCGCACCGCGTCGTACAGGATCGGATACGTCCGTTTTATCAGAGATGATTTTTCTATCATGCGGTGTGTTGTCAAGGCTGCGAGCGACAGTTCACCCGTTTCCCGGCTGATTTCCGGCTGACCCGGGGCGAGGCATTGTTTCAGCGAGATGAGATAACCGGGAGCGATTTTGCGCTCTTTCATTTTGACAACCACATCCGTTCCGCCGGCGATATAGGCAGCCCGATCGTCATGGGCATTGTACATGGAAACGGCTTCATCCAGTGATCTGGGAACAAGGTATTCGAACTTGTTCATGGGAACCTCGGTGTTTTAATGGTTTTGGCCGCAACACCCGTTGCCTGGCAGGGGCGTCAACAAACCTTGAAAAAACGAAAATGCCGCCCTACGGCCGATTATCAAACAAACGTTTTGATTTCCTCTCCGAGCGCGGCAGCGTGCCGTACTCAACGACATCTACTTCACTTGAAACCATAATACTATTTTTAATTCTCTTGGCCACCGCCTTTGAAATTGCCACATGGTTCGTGCTGCCTTCTTCTTCGGTGCATTCCACTTTGAGTGACATATATTCCTTACCGTCGTCGCGCCGGTCCAGGATGACCTGGTATTCGCAGCTGATCTCCGGTATCGCCGACAGGACCTCATCGATCTGGCCCGGATAAACATTTACGGCCCTGTAGATGAACATGTCATCGGAACGCCCCATTATGCGATCATGCATGGGCAGAACACTGCCGCAGGAGCAGGGCGCGTCAATGAATCGGGTCAGGTCCCGGGTGCGATAACGGATCAAGGGGGCAGCCTCTTTGGCAATCGTGGTCACCACCATCTCACCCGGTTCACCGGCGGAGACGGGTTCAAGCGACTCGGGGTCCAGGATTTCCAGGATATAATAATCGGCCCAGTAGTGGATGCCCTCGTGCCGGGAGCAATCAAGTCCGGTCCCGGGGCCGTAAAGTTCCGTCATCCCGGTGATATCGAACATGTCTTCCAGTCCCAGCAGCTCTTTTATTCTGGCTCGCATGGCGACACTGGTTCGTTCGGAACCGAAGATTATTTTTTTCAGGGCGATCTTATCTTTCAGGTTCCGCCGGTGTACTTCCTCAGCCATCAGCAACCCCATGGAAGCCGTGCAGCACATGACAGTGGATTGCAGGTCAACCAAAAACCGGCATTGCATATCAACATTTCCCGGTCCGACCGGGATAGCCAGGGCCCCGAATTCTTCGCAGCCTATCTGAAACCCGACCCCGGCGGTCCAGATCCCATACCCCACGGCGATCTGGACCCTGTCCCGCTGTGTGAGTCCGGCCATTTCGTAACACCGGGCAAAAAAATGGGCCCAGTCATCGATATCCTTGCGGGTGTATGCCAGGACTTTTTTCTTTCCGGTTGTGCCGGATGAAGCATGGATCCGGACGATATCCGCTTCAGGGACTGACAAAAGCGGCAGCGGGTATCCTTCCCGGAGGTCATCGGCGGTGGTAAAGGGGAGTTTGCCCATATCATCGAGGGTGGTGATACTACCCGGTTGAATGCCGGCGGCATCGAGTCTTTCCCGGTAAAAGGGCGAGCCGTTGTAAGCGTGGCTTACCGTCCATTTCAGGCCGTTTAGCTGGTGTTTTCTCAGATCTTCAGGGCTTTCAAACGCAGGCATATACGATTTTTGCATGCTTCGTTCTCCTGGTTCAGTCCTCAATTCCCAATGCGTCTCATTACCGTTGCGAACAGATTTTCGAATGACCAAAGTGATTTCAAGTCAGGGACCCTTACTGCTTTATTTCCCCGGCCCGAAGCGATTCGGTGGCACCGGCATCCAGGCGCAGCGTTTCGGGCTCTATCACAACACCATAGTCTTCCCGGGCTTTTTCAATACTGACGTAACCGTAGCGGACATCTTTTTCCACGGCAGCCGGGTCCCGTTTTAACGGATCGCCGTACCCGCCGCCGCCGGCACTGTAAAACGAGATGACATCACCGTTGCTGCATAGCGTCAGGCCACTGGGGTCGGCATCTGAATCGTTTTTTAGATAGCGTGCTTTTGCCCCCGGTTTTCCGCCGAATATCCCATCCGGCGGATAGATATAACGTCCGGCCTGCACGGCGATAGCCGTCGGCTGCTGCGGCGCGCGCGCGTCATCGGGCACGCGGATAACCATTTTACGGCCGATACCGCCCCGATAAGTGCCGGGGCCGCCGGAATCGCAAACCAGTTCCCGCGATTTTATAATCAGCGGGGTGTCGCTTTCCAGTATTTCCACCGGGGTGTTGGCCCCGTTGGCGGGAAAGATGGCACAGTGGTGTCCGTCCATGCGGCTGCCGGCCCCGAGGCCGCCGCCGCGAATAATCATGGTATGCCACGGTTTCCCATCTTCTCTTTTACCGTACATGATGTTGGTCTGGGCAGGCGTGCCCCCGCTACCGGCGATAATATTGTCCGGGGTGGCGGCGGCCAGGGCTTTAAAAACCATCTCGGTCATAAAGTGGCCGACCTGCATGCGTGCAGCCACCGCAGCCGGAAAACGGCAGTTCACCACGCAGCCTTCGGGTGCGCTCATCCGGATCGGCCGGATCGTGCCTTCGTTGATGGGAATATCCGGGTCAAATGCGCTTTTGATCGCCATGAAGACATAGGCATAAGTGAAATTATAAACAACGTTCACCCCCCAGCCCACCTGGGGCGCAGTGCCGTCGAAATCGACATGAATATCGCTGCCGTCGACGTTTACCGTCAGGCGGATGGTAATATCTTCCCGGCTTCCGGTCCCTTCGATAAGACCGGTGTAGGGATAGGCGCCGTCCGGGATTTTTTCTATGGCGCTTCGCATACTTTTTTCAGTCCGGCTGATGATTTCATCCGCAAGCGCATCCAGGGTGTCGAGC
>JAFDDL010000569.1 GCA_019310865.1 Deltaproteobacteria bacterium
CGCTGCAGCGTTTTCTGGTATTCCACGCCTGGTATGGGTTTGAAGCCGACTTGATTGAATTTGTAAAGCATTTCAAGTATCCAAGGTGACAGGAAACCCGGAGATAGCAGAAATGTCTCTGATGCTGTAAACGCTTTGGAAAGAAAATGATATGCACCTTTCGAATCGCCTTCATTCATGCTTTTCAGCGCCATGCCGAACCTGGCAACACGAAGGGCGATATCGTTTTTCGCCTCAACCGCTTCGCTCATTGCCGATTCGAGCAAATTGGCAGCCTGCCGATGCTGTTTGATATGGACAAGCATCATGCCCAGAGCGGCCTTTAACACCAGAGCCAGTGAATGGTTCGATCGCTGAACGGCGGTTCGCAAACTGAAATCCAACCGACCAATGGCGCGGTGGAAATCCCCCAGAAAGGCCAATCCGTATCCCAATATGACCGGGGCGGAGGAATCCGAAATAAAATCCTGCTCCCGCGATTCATACAATTTTTCTGCCCTTTCCATAAACGGAAAGGCTTTTTTATGCTGGCCCTGGGCACAATAGAGAATACCGATAAACACGGCCGCCTGATTATAGATATCCTCATCCCCCAACGCTTCGATTTCCTTGATTCCCCGGGACAGGTGCGTGTAAAGCTTGTTGTATTCATCCAGCCATAGGTGAAGCCGGCCCATGTGCAGGTGGAGAAGTGCATGGGAGCGCCTGTCGCCGGAAAGGGTACATGCTTTTTGAGCGAGCGCCAGGTGTTTGAACAACTCACGCAGGTTCTTACTGATGGGAAAGGATAGATTGGACAGCTTGAGAACGGTGGCGGTATACATGACCTGGCACTTTTTCTCGTCCAGGTGATTGCATAGAAGATCAGCCACCTGGTTGAAATGATCCCAGGCCTTTTCAGGGTCTTTTTCCGCCAGCGCCTGTTCGGCCAAATCGATATGTATTTTTGACGCCGCCTCATATCTGCCGATCTGATTTAAAAGCGCGGTCTTTGCCTGGTGGGGCACAAGATTTCCCGCGTTCAATTCTTGTAGCTTGTCCCAGAGCGCGGACAGATGCGTGGCCGTGTTGATCTCTGCCAGTTTATTTTGAACCGGTGCCGGCAGATCCGTTCCGATGGTGAAGCGGTCTTCACCTTTCTGGGTCACCCAATTCAATGCTTTGGCCTGGTTTAGCAAGTTGAAAAAGGGCCCGGGACGAAGCGGAGCGATATCACCCAGCAGGTCAATGGTAACCGGGCCTTCCAGGGCCTGCAAAACGGCAAGCAATTCCCACTGTTCTTTCGAAAAATCGGGAAGGGATCCTGAATGCATGATATTTTTCCTTGAATGTATACGCACGAAGTTGTTAAAGAGACGTAATCGTGAATATTTTATTGATGCCGCATGCAAAAGTCAACCTGCATTTGACTAAATTTCGACGCATACCTGTCGAAATTTAGTCTTTTGGCAGGCTGCCCCTAAGCAAAATCAATTTTAAGTCTATAATAACGGTATATTATTTTATGTTGTGACATTGGTACGGTTGTTGCGTTCATTACAATCGACATCGAGTCGAACACCGCCACTACCTTAAGGGAGAAACACTTATGAGCATAGAAAGCACCTATTGGGAAGCCTCGAACCGCGCCCGAAAACTTATCAGAGAAAACATCGTCATCGATGCCCTGATGGCGGCCGCGTGGCCGATATCATGGTCGGAAGCAGAACAGTTTCATCCGTATTTCGACCGGGCTGTGGAAACCGGTATCACCGCCATTGGTTTTACCACGGCTTATAGTTATATGAAACAGACCGGCCTTTTACAGGAAACCCTTCGGACGGTGAAGAAAATCAAAGAACGCCCCGATCGGTACATCATCGTTCGAACAGTCAAGGATATAAAAGATGCCCAGACCAATGGAAAACTTGCTATCTACTTTATTAGCCAGTCCTGCGAGCCGCTGGATAACGATCCAGATAACATTGCCCTGTATCGTGAAATGGGTTTCGGCTACATGCTGCTTGCTTATAACGAGCGCACGCGCATTGGCGACGGTTGCTATACCCCGGAAAATGCCGGCTTGACGCTTTACGGCAAACAGGTCATTGATGCAATGAACCGCTACGGCATGCCTGTGGACCTTTCCCATGTCGGCGAGCGCACCAGTCTGGATGCAAGTGATTACAGCAGCCAGCCGGTCATCTACTCGCATTCGAATCCCAATGCGGTGTGCCCGTGCAATCGAAACATCAGCGACGAACAGATAAAAACCTGCGCTGCCACTGGCGGCGTCGTTAACACGGCCTGGGCCGGCTGGATAATCTCCCCGGATTTTCCGAATCAGGTAACGCCGGCCCATTGTGTAAATGCCATCGACTATATCGTCCAGCTAGTGGGTATTGATCATGTTGGATTCGGATCCGATGACGCATTCATCACGGAACCGTATGTCGAATTTGCCAAATCCGTTCCGGAAGCCTACGACGACGGCGGCTATACCCTTGAGTCCGCCTTAAAAGGTGCCTTTTGTGCCGGTGAGCCAGCAAAGCTTTTGCCGGCCGTGGTGGACGGCCTCATTGAGAAGGGCTACACAGACGCGGATATCCAAAAAGTTATTGGCGGCAACATGTTGCGGGTTTTAGGGCAGGTCTGGAAGTAAACAACATAATAGGAAACAACGGATTCATGTCAACAGTAGTCGATACTGTAAATGGAGAAAAATTGATGGAAAGCCCAACGGATGAAAAACCCCTCTATTCAAAATTTTACGTCAATTATGTGATAGTCCTTCTGGCCTTTGTCAATTTATTCAATTTCGTGAACCGAATGGTCATAACCGTGGCCCTGCAGCCGATTAAAATTGAGCTGGGGCTGTCGGATGCTCAGCTTGGACTGCTCACCGGTTTTGCATTCGCTCTGTTTTATGCCATTTGCGGGATCCCCATCGCACGCTGGGCGGATAAGGGCGTTCGGAAGAACATTATTTCTCTGGCCATTCTTATCTGGAGCATCATGACGGCCATGACCGGGATGGCCCAAAATTTCCTGCACCTGTTTTTGTCACGCACCGGCTTGGGGATTGGCGAGGCCTGCTGCACGCCGCCATCCCACTCCATGATCAGTGATTATGTGCCTGTCGCACGCCGATCCAGTGCCCTTGCCATACACACCGCCGGTTCCACCCTGGGGATTATGGTGGCACTGGTCCTGGGCGGCTGGCTCTGCTCGCATTTC
>JAFDDL010000046.1:0-8200 GCA_019310865.1 Deltaproteobacteria bacterium
AAAAGGAATGCCAGCTGATTTTAAGGTTAAAAAAGAAAATAATAATGGTGATGATGAGGATCAGGATTGAAAAATGATTAAATTGCTTGGCAAGATAGCTGTTTATCTTTTTCAAAATAATCAAATAGATTCTTTTACGGAGCTGAAAAAAGCCATAAAAGAAGCTCATGGGGCTGTTGACAATGCAGCCGCACACTCAACGACTTTTTGGATTAACCCTGAAAGGCCCATAGAGGGATACAATCCAGAAGGATTGAAAAAAATGGATGCGATAAAAGGCATGCTTCAAAAACATGCTTCAAATTTAAATGCATCCATTCATAATTTAGACAACTATACCTTTTTTTCATTTTGGCGCCAACTTCCTCCCAAACCAGACTTGATTAAAGCCGTCCACTGTTTAAATAAAATATCCTATTTTCATGTCGTATGGGATAAAGAAAAAATTGAACAGGAAATAGATGATTTTTATAGACTGACTCGTACGGATGGATGAAATTAATGGAGAAAATATGACAATTGGAATCTCAGGAAACAACTTTATGGATCACGATCAATACGATCTATTAATGCAGCTTTCCAAGAATGAGCTTATTTATTTCAGCCAATAGCTTGTATTTTGCAAGGGACTAATTAAGGGACTAATTTTAGCTATTGAGCTTTTTGGGTGGTATAAATTATCGAGATGGTGTAAAAACCACTCCAGAAACAGAAAATTCTCCCGTTGAAAGGGCTTTATGGGGTTCTGCCTTTATATGTAGAACGGCAATTTAGAAGGTATTTTACAAAATGCATTTACGGCCCTTAACATTCACCTTTACATTTTGAGAAAGTTAGTCCTTAAATAGTCCCTAAAATCGGTTTTAGGGACTATTTAAGGACTAATTAGGGCATTTGGGGCCAAAAACAAAAATGGGGTCAGCATCGCTAACCCCGTGATTTTGCTTGTGATACCTGGTCGGGGCGAGAAGATTTGAACTTCCGACCCCTTGAACCCCATTCAAGTGCGCTACCAGACTGCGCTACGCCCCGACTCAAGATCCGCTGACTAACACTTTGCATGGAGCCTGTCAAGAATATCATGAAAACTTTTGTGAAAGATCGATTCGATGAGGTTATCTTTCCGGCACGTCTTGTTCCGGGCGACCGAATCGGGATTGCAGCGCCGGCAAGTCCCTTTGAATCCATAACTTTTCAGCAGGGACTCGAAATGATCCGGCAGCTGGGATTCGAGCCGGTGGTTCCCGAGGGCGTGTTTGAGGAGAACGGGTATCTGGCCGGTTCCGATGAGCACCGGGCAGATCAACTCCATCGGCTGTTTGCCGACCCGTCCATTCAGGCCATCATTTGCGCCCGGGGTGGTTATGGGTCTTTGCGCCTGCTGGCCTCGCTCGATTTTGGGTTGATTCGCTCAAACCCCAAGGTGTTTGTGGGCTTCAGCGACATTTCCACGCTCCTGTCAGCCATTACCCAGCAATGCGGGCTGGTTACCTTTCACGGTCCCATGGTGACGACTCTGGCCGGCGCCGGTAGTCAAACCCGGAAATCTTTTGTCTCTGCGCTCAGTGCGGACGATCATATGATTGTGGAACCGGACAGGGGCGTAACCCTTCGGGCGGGCTCGGGAACCGGTCCTGCCGCCGGTGGCAATCTGACAACCTTATGCCACCTGGTGGGAACCCCCTTTCAGCCGGTGTGGCGGGGGCATATTCTGTTCATCGAAGACCGGGGAGAAGCCCTCTATCGGGTTGACCGGATGCTCACGCAGCTGAAACTGGCCGGGTGCCTTGACGGCCTGTCCGGGTTGATGCTTGGCTCTTTCAAGGATTGCGGTGATATCGATGGCATCTACCGTCTGGTGATGGACCTGTTTGATGCAGAGGGGCTGCCCATCGCAGCCGGATTCGATATCGGTCACCAGTCGCCCAATTGCACCCTTCCGTTGGGGGTGACGGCGACTTTGGATGCGGATCGGTGTGTTCTTACCTATCATTCAGCGCCCACCGGGGGTTCACCCTGATGTGCGAGGGGCCAAGCGGTTTCTATCGGAGGTGATTTGACGGATTCATCCAGCCTATTCGATCCTGCCGATCGCCTCATGCGCCGGGGGGGTTCCAATCAGGTGTTCCCCGGCGCCATGCTTCTCGTGCTAAAAGATGCCAATGTGATCTTTCGCAGGGCTTACGGCGCAGCGGATATCTATTCCCGCCGGCCCGTCACCGGCGATACCATTTTTGACCTGGCATCGCTGACAAAACCCCTGGCAACGTCTGTGGCCGCCCTGATGCTGCTTCAAGATGGTCAATTGCAACTCACACAGCCCATTGGATCGGTGCTGCCTGAATTTCAGGGGACCGACAAGGCAAAGATCGAAATTCAGCATCTGCTTTACCACAGCGCCGGGCTGCCGGCTTATCGGCCCTATTATTCCGCCTTATCAAAATTGCCCCTGGCCGAGCGTCTGCCGGCCCGACAGGACATGCTCGTTCGCGAGGCGCTCGCGTACCCCGTGGGGACCCGTTTCCTCTACTCCGATATCGGTTTCATGATTCTGCGATGGGTGATCGAGACCATTTCCGGTATGCGGCTTGATCGGTTCGTTCAAGCAGCTGTTTATGAACCGCTGGGCATTGGGGACTTGTTTTTCATAGACTTGTCGGGCGAGCCCCCGAAACGGGTTTTTGCCGCCACCGAGTGGTGCCCCTGGCGAAAGTCTGTGCTGCAGGGCGCTGTCAGCGATGAAAATGCCCACGTGGTCGGCGGAATTGACGGACATGCGGGCCTGTTCGGCACGGGCGACGCTCTGGTGCAGCTGTTGCAGGAATTGACCACCGCTTTTTCCGGACAATCAAACCGTGGCCTGTTTCAGCGCGCTTGGCTGCAGAAGATGTTCGGCCGGGATCCCATCTCTAAAAGGGCGCTCGGGTTTGATATGCCCACACCGGGCGCTTCAAGCAGCGGCGCTTATTTTTCCAATCAGACGGTGGGGCATCTGGGATTTACCGGCACCTCGTTCTGGATGGACCTGGATCGCGACATATCGGTGATCCTGCTCACCAACCGCGTTCATCCTACTCGGGACAATCCAAAGATACACGCTTTTCGGCCGCAGCTGCACGACGCGGTCATGGCGTCCCTGATTCGGTAGATTTTCCTTGTCATTATAGGATATTTCTGATACCGATCCCGGAAGCTGTATTGATTTGCGATTAATTTTTTAAGAATGAGGCACCATGGGCATACTTAATTACATACTGGGCGCTTTTTCGACTGATCTGGCTATAGACCTCGGCACCGCCAATACCCTTGTATATGTTAAGGGAAAGGGCATTGTGCTTGACGAACCATCTGTTGTGGCGGTTCGGATGGACGACCGGATGAAAAGCCGGGTATTGGCGGTGGGGTCCGAAGCGAAGAAGATGCTGGGAAGAACGCCCGGAAACATCGTGGCGACCCGTCCTATGCGCGACGGCGTTATTGCGGATTTCGATGTCACCGAAGCCATGCTCAGCTACTTCATTCGAAAGGTCCACAATCGGCGAAAGCTCGTCCGGCCCAGAATTATCGTGGCGGTTCCGTCGGGGATTACCCAGGTGGAAAAGCGGGCCGTGCGCGAGAGTGCCGAATCGGCCGGTGCCCGGGACGTGTTTCTCATCGAAGAACCCATGGCTGCAGCCATTGGTGCCGGGCTTCCCATCACGGAGCCTACCTGTAACATGGTGGTGGATATCGGGGGGGGGACCACGGAGGTGGCCGTGATTTCGCTTGCGGGTATCGTCTACAGCCGGTCCATGCGAATTGCCGGTGACAAGATGGATCAGGCCATCATGCAATACATCAAGCGTAAATATAATCTTCTTATCGGCGAGCGTACCGCGGAAATTATTAAGACCACGATTGGAAACGCCTACCCGGATCCCCAGAACATCGAGACCATCGAGGTGAAGGGTCGCGATCTGGTTTCGGGGATACCGAAAATTCTGGCCATCGATTCCGAAGAGATTCGCGTTGCCATTTCAGAACAGATCGAGTCGATTCTGGAATGCGTGAAAATCGCGCTGGAACAAACCCCGCCTGAGCTCTCGGCGGATATTGTGGACCGGGGAATTGTCCTCACCGGTGGTGGTGCGCTGCTGAAAAACCTCGACAAGCTCCTGAAAGAAGAATGCGGGCTTCCCATTACCATCGCCGATAATCCCCTGAGCACTGTGGCATTGGGGTCCGGCAAAGTGCTGGACAGTATCGAAATATTAAAACAGGTTATGATTAAATAGTGCCATGTTTTCAAAAAAGGCGCTGTTGATTGTCGGGCTGATTGTACTTTCCGCTTTCAGCCTGACCATCCTTCTGCTTCCCAACAAACCCCATGGACGGGAACATTCCGGATCCATCGTCCTCTCCCTTGCGGCGCCGCTGCAGAAAGCCGTGACCCATTCCGTCGACTTTGTAAAGGATATCTGGCACCGGTATTTTTACCTGATCACCATCTCTGACGAAAACAACCGACTGCGGCGTGAGTTGAGACGGGCAATGGAAATAAACCACGAGCTGGCGGAAGCGCAGCTGACCAATGAGCGACTGCGCCAATTGCTTCATTTCAAGCAAAAGTTGCAACCGCAGATGGTCGCAGCTGAAATTGTCGGGAGAGATCCAAATCCGTGGTTCAAGGCGGTTGTCATCGACAAGGGGCGATCGGACGGGCTCATGAAAGGATTGCCGGTGGTCGTCGCCGAGGGGATCGTTGGACAGGTGATCGAGGTGTCCGATTTCTATGCAAAGGTACTGCTGATGATTGATCGGAACTCTGCAGTGGATGCACTGGTCCAGCGAACCCGGGCCCGCGGGGTGGTCAAGGGCGGCGAAATCGGCAACTGCGTGTTTCGCTATGTCCTTCGCAAAGAAGAGATCCAGGTGGGTGACATCATTGTCTCGTCGGGCCTCGATGGTGTGTTTCCCAAAGGCTTGCGCGTGGGGCAGGCATCTGAAATCGTTCGCCGCAATGCCGGTATTTTTCAGGAAGTCTTCATCGCTTCGTTTGTCGATTTCGAAAAGCTGGAGGAAGTTCTGGTTGTTCTGACCCCACCGCGCAAACCCACGGAGACCGAAGCATGAGACTTCTGGTGAGCGCCATTTTCGGCATGGTCTGCCTGGTCGTTCAAACTGCTTTTCTATCCCGGTTTCAGTGTTCGGGTGCGTTTTTTGACCTGCTTTTGCCCATTGTCCTCTATGTGAGCATTCGCCGACCCCTTTCGGAAAGCCTTCCGCTGATTTTTTTCTTCGGGATTTTACAAGGTGGGCTGTCCGGCGGTCCCTTCGGCCTTCATATCGTGATCTATGCCTGGTTGTTATTAGGGGCCAGGGGCAGCATGCTGCTGCTGGATGTGAGCAGCCTGTTTATTTTCCCGCTGTTGGTTGCGGCGGGTGTTGTGGTTGAGAATATCTTTTTGGCAGTCGCTGCCAGGAAAATATTTGAATACGGTGATTCGTTAATGGTCACGAAGACGGCCTTGATTCAAACCATCCTGGGGCTCATGGCAGCGCCGTTTTTTCTAGTGATCCAAAGAAAGGCCCATGCGGCCTGGGATCATACTTTGAAACAATGGCGTGTCGGAGCCCAGGACGAAGACGGATGAGCCAGGTTCAAAACGTCCCATTTCGGCCCATATCGGTGTTGGACGAAAATTTTAATCCTCAAAATACTCAATGTATTCCTCCGGTTAAAATTTTCATCCGCCTTGATCTGAACCGAGATAAGCGCAGACTTCGACTTGAACGTTTTGAAACTGGCTCAGGTAACTGTGAAATGACGGCGGTGAAGTGGATAGTTTTCTGAAAACACCTGGAGCCGATTGGTACAAGCAGCGCGTTGTTGGAGCGATGTTCATCGCTGTTGCGGCATTTGTGATATTGCTGGGCCGCTTGCTTTATCTTCAGGTTATCCAGGGCGCCTCGCTACGCAAACTTTCCGAGACCAACTCCATTCGCCTGCATCATGTTGCGCCGACCCGGGGATTGATTTTCGATCGCAGCGGCAAACTGTTGGTGGACAACCGACCGGCATTCGAGTTGAATGTTATTTTGAAAGACGCCAAACCGGTTGAAAAAACCATTGAGAACCTGGCGCATTATATAGATGTGCCTGCCGAAACCCTTTTGGAAAAAATAGAGCAGAGCAAACCAGTCGCCTCATACAAACCCATCGCCCTCAAGCATGATATCGGCCGTGATACGCTGGCCGTGGTTGCGGCGCATAGTTACGAGCTTCCCGGTATAACCATTGATGTCAAACCCATGCGCCATTATATCGAAAATCAACGCGCCAGCCATCTTATCGGATATTTGAGCGAAATCAACGCCGATGAGCTCGCATCGGGCCGGTATAAGGATCGGCGCGCCGGGGATTATATCGGTAAATCCGGTGTTGAAAAGCGATACGAGACCTATTTGAAAGGCGAGCGGGGCGGGCGCCAGGTGGAGGTGAACGCTGTCGGCCAGGTGGTGCGCGTGCTCAAGACGGTTCCGGCGACACCGGGGCATAACGTTTTCCTGACCATCGACGATCGGGTTCAACAGACCGCTGAAACCTTGCTTGACGGAAAGGCGGGTGCTGTGGTTGCCATTGCCGTTGAAACCGGAGAAGTCCTGGCGCTGGCCAGCGCGCCGGCATACGATCCCAATGCCTTTGTTTGTGGCATGAGTCAGGACGAGTGGCAGGCGCTTATCGAAAATCCATACAAACCCCTCGATAATAAAGCCGTCAATGGTGAATACCCACCGGCATCGGTTTACAAACTCATCACGTCCATGGCGGGCCTGGAAGAGGGAGTCATCGATGAGACCACACAGGTGTTCTGCCCGGGGTTCTATACATTGGGGAACCGAGTGTTTCGGTGCTGGAAAAAATACGGTCATGGCCATGTCGGCTTGATCAAAGCCATTGCCGAGTCGTGTGATGTCTATTTTTACCAGTTGGGCCGGCAGCTTGGTGTGGACCGAATCGCCTGGTATGCATCGGCTTGCGGATTCGGCAACATCACCGGGATCGATTTTGACCATGAACCCACCGGGCTCATTCCCACGGTCGCCTGGAAAAAAAGACGCTTTGGCCAACCCTGGTACGGTGGCGAAACCCTGGCCATTGCTATCGGGCAAGGGTATAATCTTGTTACGCCCCTTCAAGCGGCCGTGGTGACCGCAGCCCTGGCAAACGGCGGAACCCGACTCCGGCCGCAGATCGTACAGGCCATCCGTTCGGCAGAAGGCGAAACGCTTTTTCAAAGCCGGCCCAAACCGCTGGGGGCACTGCCCGTGAGCGCCGCGAACCTGGAATTGATCCGGAAGGGGATGTACGAGGTGGTCCAGGGGGCCTCGGGGACGGCACGGATTGCGCGTCTGAAGGATATTGACATCAGCGGTAAAACCGGTACCGCTCAGGTGGTGAGCCTGAAGAGAGATGAATCCGATGATGACGACGCGGAAACGCCGGAACATTTAAAAGACCATGCCTGGTTCGTGGCATTTGCGCCTTCGGACGCACCCCGGATCGCTGTGGCCGTCATGGTGGAGCACGGCGAACATGGTTCCAGCGCGGCGGCGCCCATTGCCCGGGATGTAATCCAGGCCTATTTGGTACATGACCGGGAAAGCGAGACACTTAATGATAATAAGGACGCATCGGTACGGGGTAATCCGCCGGAAAGCCCGGCGGGGGCGGCCGATGATGAGGTGATGCCAAATGTTTGACAGACGCCTGGTGCAAAATTTTGATTGGGGACTGTTGGGCTTGATCTTTGCCCTGGCCGGTGTCGGGCTTGTGGCGCTATATAGTGCAGTGAACGCCGGTGCGGCCTCTCATGAAAGCGCCCTGTTTACCAAGCAGATGATTTGGTACGCAGTCGGCTTCGGGGTCATGACGGTTTGTTTTCTGGTGAATTATAAAGCCCTTGATAAGCTCGGTCCGGCCATTTACGTGACCACCCTGATTCTCCTGGTAGCGGTTTTGTTCTTCGGAAAGATGGGCGGTGGTGCCCGGCGCTGGTTGATGTTGGGACCGATTTCCATTCAACCTTCCGAAATTGCCAAACTGACCATCATTATCACCCTGGCCCTTTATTATGCCAAGGTGCCCACGGCCGCCGGCTACACCCTGCGCGAGCTCATAAAACCGGTGGCGCTGGTCGCAGTGCCCTTTATCCTGATC
>JAFDDL010000046.1:8210-21096 GCA_019310865.1 Deltaproteobacteria bacterium
TGCGTCAGCCCGACCTGGGAACCGCCCTGCATCTGGGACTCATCGCGGGAACCATGACGGTTTTTGTCAAAATCGAGCGACGTTCCTCACTGGCGATTCTGACGAGTGGGATGCTCATCGGCCCGATTGTGTGGGGGGTGTTGAAGGGGTATCAAAAACAGCGTATACTGACTTTTTTAAACCCGGACCGGGATCCTTTGGGTGCCGGATATCACATTATTCAGTCGAAGATCGCCATCGGGTCGGGGATGCTGACGGGAAAAGGCTTTTTGAAAGGCACGCAAAACGCACTGTCTTTTCTGCCCGAACAGCATACCGATTTCATTTTTTCGGTGTTGGCCGAAGAATGGGGGCTGGTGGGTACGCTGGTTGTGCTGGTTGTGTTCCTGTTGCTGCTGATCTGGGGATTGCAGGCGGCCTATGGGTGTCGGGATCTGTTCGGCATGCTCCTGTGTATCGGTGTAACGTCCATGATCTTTTGGCAGGTGGTCATTAATATAGGTATGGTAATGGGATTGCTGCCGGTGGTGGGCGTCCCCTTGCCCTTTGTCAGCTACGGTGGCTCTTCCATTGTCACCATGATGGCCTGTATGGGCTTGTTGATGAATATCAGAATGAGGCGCTACCTATTTGAGTAGAGGAGGTTTATAATGGCAAAACGAACCAAGGAAAACGACACCGCAATTTCTACATTTATCGGTGCCGACGCCGATATCAAGGGACATATTTCCTTTGAGGGGACCATTCGGGTGGATGGCAAGGTAGAGGGAGAAATCTCAAGCGCAACCGGCACGCTCATCGTGGGTGAAGGTGCTGCAATCCAGGGGGACATATCGGTCGACAAGGCCATTGTCATGGGAACGGTCGATGGAACCCTTGTTGCCCAGCAGCAGATCGAACTTTACAAACCGGCCCGGGTTACCGGTGACATTCAAGCGCCGGTCATCTCAATCGATGCCGGGGTGACGTTCAACGGGAAATGCAGCATGTCGGCAAAGACCATTTCGGACACGGAATCAGACGGGGGAACCATTGAAGTGATTGAGAAAGACTAAATGTAAAAAACCTTTGACAAGCTGCTGAGGCAGATGATATACATCGCCTTTTAATGAGCCAAAAATGACTTAAGTCATGGCTATTATAATAGATTTCATGGTGTGCAAGCCATAATTTCGAATTTGGTGGCGGAGGATATATTATGATCAGTGTCGATGGCTCTGTCTTTATCCAGATCGCAAATTTTATTTTTCTCGTCTGGGTATTAAACATCATCCTTTATCGGCCAATCCGGCAGATACTCATCAAACGTCAGGAAAAAATCAATGGGTTCGAGCAGCGTATCGAAACCTTTGAAAAGGATGCCGTCGAAAAGGACATGGCATACCGCGGCGGTCTCAAGGAGGCCCGATCGGCCGCCCTGAAACAGAAAACCGATTTGCTACAGGGGGCCGCAGAGGAAGAAAGGCAGCTGATTGAAGCCATCAATACAAAAGCCCAGGAAAATTTTGCTGAAGTCCAGGTCAAGATCGCCAAGGATTCCGAGGCGGTTAAGTCAGCGCTGCTTAAAGAGGTCGACGCATTTGCAGAGGTAATCAGTCAAAAGATTTTAGGGAGGGCGGTATCATGAAGACCAGGCGGCATGGTGGGCAAAGCTTATTCAGATTTGCACGGTTCTCTGTCGTGCTGATTGCAGCGGTGCTGATCAGTACCGGTCCGGCCTGGGGATCTTCAGACGGTGACGCAGCGCCCAAGGGCTGGACCAAGACCGACACATACCGGGTGATGAATTTTACGGTTCTGGCGGTCGGGCTGTATTTCATTCTCCGCAAACCGGCAGGCCAAGCACTCAAGGGCCGTATTCAGGGCATCAAAGAGCAGCTTGAAGATCTCGAGGCCAAGAAACAGGAAGCTGAAAAGCAGCTGGCCCAATACAACGAACGTTTGTCGCTTCTGGACAAGGAATCGGGAAAAATTCTTGAAATTTACATTAAGCAGGGCGAAGAAGCCAAAGAGAAGATCCTGGCCCAGGCCCGGCTGTCGGCTGAAAAGCTCGAAGAAAAGGCAAAACGTCAGATAGACCAAGCCTTTGAGCAAGCCCGTCTTGAGGTGCAAAAACAGATTATCGAAAAGGCGCTGGTTAAGGCCGAGTCAATGATCAAAGAAGGCATTTCGGCAGAGGACCAGGAAAGACTCGTGAACGATTATTTACAGAAGGTGGTGGCATAGTGAAAAGTGTGGTGATATCCAGGCGATATGCAAAGGCCCTTCTTCTGATCGGTAAAGAAGACGGCCGGGCGGAAACCTATAAAACCGAGCTGACAGGCGTTGCCCGACTCATGGAAACCCAGCCGATGCTTTACCAGGCGATTAACAATCCGCTTCATGATGCGGTCAGCCGAAAAAAGGTTTTGCGTGCAATTGTCGAAAAAATAGGTCTATCCCCCGTTGTGACCGCCTTTCTCCTGCTGCTGTTTGATAAGGGGCGAATCGTTTTTTTAAGCAGCATTAACGACTATTATCAAAAGCTAGTGGATGAGCTCAAAGGGATTGCCCGGGCAAAGGTGGTTTCGGCAGCGGCGCTTGCGCCCGAAACCGTTGATAAAATTAAAAGCGCCCTGGCCAAAAAGACGGGCAAGAACGTGCTTTTGGACGTGGAAGAGGATCCCGGCCTGATTGGCGGGATTGTGACCCAAATTGGGGATCTTGTTTTCGATGGCAGCATCAAAACACAATTACTCAATATGAGAGAATCTTTGAAAAGGGGTGAGAGTGTCTAATGGAATTAAGAGCTGAAGAAATTAGTCAAATTATCAAAGAGCAGATTTCAGATTACGACAAGAAGGTCGAGATCAGCGAAACCGGCGTTGTGCTGTACGTTGGTGACGGTATCGCACGGATTTATGGACTTGAAAAAGTCATGTCCATGGAGCTCGTGGAATTTCCCGGGGGCATTCTTGGGCTCGTGCTGAACCTTGAAGAGGACAATGTGGGTGTTGCCATCATGGGCAGAGACACGCACATCAAGGAAGGCGACCTGGTGAAACGAACCGCCCGTATTGCTGAGGTTCCGGTGGGCGATGGCGTACTGGGCCGCGTGCTGTCGGCAGTGGGCGAACCGCTTGACGGCAAGGGACCCGTTGATACCACGGAATCTCGCCGGGTGGAAATGGTCGCTCCGGGTGTTATCGATCGAAAAGGCGTGCATGAACCGTGCTACACCGGATTGAAGGCCGTAGACGCTATGACGCCGGTGGGTCGCGGACAGCGGGAGCTGATCATCGGAGACCGCCAGATCGGAAAAACCGCCTGCGCCATCGATGCCATTCTCGCCCAGAAAGAGACGGACATCTATTGTATTTATGTGGCTTGCGGCCAGAAACAGTCAACCGTCGCACAGGTGGTGGCCGTTCTGGAAAAACACGGCGCCATGGAATACACCACGGTGATTTCCGCATGCGCCAGTGACCCGGCTACATTGCAGTACATCGCACCGTATGCCGGATGCGCCATGGGCGAATATTTCCGGGACAGCGGAAAGCACGCGCTGATCATCTATGACGATCTTTCAAAACAGGCTGCCGCCTATCGCCAGGTGTCCTTGCTTCTCAGGCGTCCCCCGGGACGTGAGGCCTATCCGGGCGACATCTTTTACAACCATTCTCGATTGCTGGAACGGTCTGCAAAACTTAACGATGAACTGGGCGCTGGTTCCCTGACAGCCCTGCCGATCATCGAAACCCAGGCGGGCGACGTGGCTGCATACATTCCCACCAACGTGATTTCCATTACCGACGGCCAGATATATCTGGAGCCGAGCCTGTTTTTTTCAGGCGTTCGTCCGGCCATCAACGTCGGCCTGTCGGTATCACGGGTCGGTGGCGCCGCTCAGGTCAAGGCCATGAAACAGGTGGCCGGAACCATGCGTCTGGACATGGCCAGTTTCCGGGAATTGGAAGCCTTTGCTGCATTCGGAAGCGACCTGGATGCCGCAACTCAGGCCCAGTTGACCCGGGGCCAGCGTTTGGTGGAAGTTTTGAAACAGCCCCAGTATCAACCCCTGCCGGTTGAAAAGCAAGTGCTGATCCTGTTTGCCGCGACCCGTGGGTATATTGACAAATACCCGGTTGAAGCGGTCAATGATTATGAAACCGGACTGTATCCCTTTATTGAAGAGCGCTATGGGCAGATATTCAAAGATCTGGTCGAGAAGCAGGCGATATCGGACGATCTGGAAAAACAGCTCACCGAGGCATTGACCGCTTATGACGAAGAATTCAAGGAAACTGTTAAATAATGCCCATCCACAAATGGCTGATTTTCCCGATTTCCGGATGGACATTAAATTATCGGCTGCTTCAAGCTGAACACAGAAATTAGAGGCTGGACTGTATGGCAACGTTAAAAGATGTCCAAACAAAGATTGGATCCGTAAAAAAGACCCGACAGATCACAAAGGCCATGAACATGGTGGCCACCTCCCGTCTGCGGGGTGCTCAGCAGGCCATGGAAGCCTTTCGCCCCTATGCACTCAAGTTTTCGGAAGTGCTCGGTAGCCTATCCGAAAACGCCGGCGAGGACGCTAGCCCGCTATTGGTACCGCGGGAGATCGTTAAAAAGGTGCACGTCGTCCTGTGCACATCCGATCGGGGGTTATGCGGCGGATTTAATGCCAACCTGACAACTGCGGCAAAGAAATTTATCCGGGACAAGGGCCTGAATTCTCTAGACGTTTCGTTTACCAATTTCGGGAAAAAGGGCCGGGATTGGTGCAAGAATAACGGGTATACGATCGCCCAAGCGCATTTGGGGGTCGTGGGCGGCAAAATTGGATTTACAGTGGCTGCCCGGACCGGGCAGAGCCTGGTGGACGGATTTCTAAATGGCGATTTCGATGAGGTTTATCTCGTATTCTCCGAGTTTGTCAGTGTGGCCAAGCAGCTTCCCGTCATCAAACAGATATTGCCGATTCCGCCCATCGAATTACCGGAAACCGATGAACCGGAAGACACGGAATATTTAGCGGAGCATCTCTGTGAACCGTCGGCCGATGAGTTGCTGAGTGAAATTTTACCGAGAAGCGTCTACGTGCAGCTGTTCCGGGGGCTCCTGGAGACCTCAACCAGTGAGCATGCTGCGCGGATGATGGCCATGGACAATGCGACCAGCGCCTGCAACGACATGATTGAAAACCTGGAGCTGGCGTACAACAAAGCACGACAAGCGGCTATCACTGCAGACTTGATGGATATTGTCGGTGGTGCTGAGGCGTTAAAAGGATAGATAATAAATTACCGCACGGGTATAGGAGGTTTTTCAATGGGTGATAATATCGGAAAAATAACGCAGGTTATGGGACCTGTCGTTGATGTTGAATTTGAACAGGGGAAACTGCCGAATATTTTGTCAGCGCTGCACATCACCAATCCCACCATCAGTGATGAGCAAGACAACCTGGTTGTGGAAGTAGCACAGCATCTGGGCGACAATGTGGTGCGAACCATTGCCATGGACGTTACCGACGGTCTGACCCGCGGCATGCCGGTCAAGGACACGGGCAGTCCGATCATGATGCCTGTTGGTGAGGCCGGGCTGGGCCGGGTGCTCAACGTTGTGGGCAAACCGGTGGACGGCCTGGGACCGATCAGCCAGGAAAAAATGATGCCCATTCACCGATCGGCGCCCAAGTTCACGGAACAGGATACCGCCATTAACGTTCTTGAAACCGGTGTCAAGGTTATCGACCTGCTGGTTCCGTTTCCCCGGGGTGGTAAGATGGGGATGTTCGGCGGCGCCGGCGTTGGAAAAACCGTTGTCATGATGGAAATGGTTAACAACATCGCCATGCAGCACGGTGGTATCTCCGTGTTCGCCGGTGTTGGTGAGCGAACCCGTGAGGGAAATGACCTGTATCACGAAATGAAGGATTCGGGCGTTCTGCCCAAGGCGGCCTTGGTGTATGGTCAGATGACCGAACCACCGGGAGCCCGCGCCCGGGTGGCCTTGTCTGCCCTGACGGTCGCTGAATATTTCCGCGATGAAGAAGGCCAGGACGTGCTGATCTTCATCGACAACATTTTCCGCTTTACCCAGGCCGGATCCGAGGTGTCTGCTCTGTTGGGACGGATGCCCTCCGCGGTTGGTTATCAGCCGACACTGGCCGTTGACTTGGGTGAGCTCCAAGAGCGCATCACCTCCACGGACAAGGGCTCCATTACCGCAGTCCAGTGTGTGTACGTGCCGGCGGACGACTTGACCGACCCGGCCCCGGCGACCACCTTTGCGCACTTGGATGGTACCGTGGTGCTCTCCCGGCAGATCTCCGAGCTGGGTATCTATCCGGCAGTGGATCCGCTGGATTCCACCTCCACTATTCTGGATGCCGCCTACATCGGAGAAGAACATTATCAGGTGGCCCGAACCGTTCAGCGAATGCTGCAAAAATACAAGGAACTCCAGGATATTATCGCCATTCTCGGTATCGAAGAATTGTCCGATGAGGATAAGGTCACCGTTTCGCGAGCGCGTAAGGTTCAACAATTTCTGTCACAGCCCTTCCATGTGGCTGAAGTCTTCACCGGTTTTCCAGGGAAATATGTGAAAATCGAGGACACGGTTCGCAGTTTCAAGGCAATCTGTGAAGGAAAATACGATGATCTTCCCGAGCAGGCCTTCCGGTATAAGGGCAGTATCGAGGAAGTCGTTGAGGCGGCTAAAGAAATGGCCAAAGTGTAACAGGGGTAAATTATGACTGAAAATATTCGATTGGAAGTCGTCACACCTGAAAAAGTCGTCGTTGACGAAGAAACCCAGATCGTTATGGCGCCGGGTTCGCTCGGAGAATTTGGTGTTCTTGAGGGTCATACCCCTTTTTTGACCACGCTGAAAACCGGCGAGCTGCAATACAAAGACACCGCCGGCAAGGACCGGTTTGTCTTTGTCAGCGGTGGATTTGCGGAAGCGCTGCCCGACAAGGTGACGGTGCTTGCCGAATCGGCTGAAAGACGGCGGGATATTGATATTGACCGTGCCAAGGCTGCCCGGGATCGGGCTGAGGGCCGGTTGGCAGGGCAGGGCAATGAGGATCAAATCGACGATGCCCGCGCACAAGTGGCTTTGGCCCGGTCAATTCGGCGAATTACAATGGCCGAAATGCGATCAAAGATCTAAAATCCGCCAGGCCGGATTTTTATTATTATCTCTATTTGACAGCATCATCAAGGGCAGGCCATTCAGGTTTGCCCATTTTTTTAAGTGCTCATCCATAAATAGCACCTTTCAGCCCAGGGCGGCGTTCTTGCATTTTTTCAATCCTCGAAGGTAAGCGAAGACTCCGATAGGCTCACTATGCCTGCGGTTGAAAAAAAGCTGCGGCCTTGCCCTGAACTGAGATAAGCGCAGACTTCGAATGTACCAATTCTGAATGAGCACTGGTAAGGAACGAAAGATGACAGATGCACGATCGAACTGTGCGGTGGTGATTCTGGCTGCCGGGTTGGGAACCCGAATGAAGTCGGAAAAGGCCAAGGTTCTGCACGAAATCATGGGAAGACCGATGATTCTTTACGTTGCAGGGGCGGCTAAGGCGGTCGCCGGCACGCAAGTCGTGCTGGTGGTCGGCCACCAGGCACAGCAGGTCAAAGCCACGGTTTCCGAGGAATTTGATGCCGCTTACGCCCTTCAGGAGCAGCAGCTGGGAACAGGTCATGCCGTATTATGCGCCATGGACCATGTGCCCGAAGCGGCTGAGCATGTTATTATATTATGCGGTGATGTGCCGTTGCTGCAGCCCCGGACAATCGTGGATTTCGTATCCGACCACCAGAACGCCGGCCGGGATCTTTCCATTTTAGCCGTTGAATTGGATAATCCAACGGGGTATGGACGCCTGCTGCTTGATCAAAACAGCAACTTGATCAAGATTGTCGAAGAGGCGGATGCGACTGGAGAGCAGAAAAAAACAAAACTCATCAATACCGGCATTTACTGTGTTGAAAAAGGGTTTTTAGCCGAAGCGCTTGGGAAAATCGGTATGGATAATGCCCAGGATGAAATGTATCTAACTGATATTATTGAGATCGGATCACGCTCCGGCAAGCGCATCGGGGTGATGATCGGAGCAGACTCGGACGAAGTCATGGGCGTGAACAGTCGCCAGGATCTTGCCAGAGCTGAGGACTTGATGCAGAAGCGCGCGGGTAAAAAACCTTGACTTTGGGCAACGGCAAGTATTATAAATTAATAAAATACGAGGTGATGGATTGGATAACGATCTTATTTTGAGTCAATTTGAGCAGATTGAACAGAGAGTCGATAAGTTGCTCAATGTCTGTAAATCACTTGAGGACGACAACGTTGAATTAAAAACCCAGGTGGAATTACTGGAAGAGGAACTTCGGAAAAAGGAGGAGGCGGAAAACCGATATCAGGAGGAAAGAGGCCTGGTTCGGTCAAGAATCGACGGGCTGTTGAACAAATTAAACAATCTGTCCGAGAATCAAGGGCTTTAAGATCGTGCTCTGAGCGGGTCGAGAAATGGAGAGGTTGGGAACGACTTGGAACAGCTGTTAACCATAGAACTTTTTGGACAGCCGTATACTTTTAAAACCGATTCAGATCTCACGGAGGCAAAAGAAGTTGCGAATGTATTGGTTCAGGAAGTGCAGCGAGTGGAATCCGCGCAGAAGAATTCCAGAACCGGTATTACAAAGCACGCGATGCTGGTACTGGCGGCACTGAATATCGCCAATGAAAACCTTGCACTAAAGCGACAACAGACCGAATTGATGGACAATATATCGCAACGCGCCGAACAAATCATCCGGTCGATGGAAAAAGACATTATTTAAGGGAACTCGTAAGTAGGACGTTTCCAGTAGCAGAATGTGATACTTCTGAAGCGGTAGCCGGCCATCAAGTTGCGAGGCCAAACAGGGCCTCATTTACTGACAGACGATCGGATATAAAATGCCGGTTAGGATACAGAATATTTGAAACCCCTGCCGTGTTCGTGATTGGAAGATGCTATTTGTCCCAACACTTACTTATCGGGAGCTTTCTCTTGTTTTGGTGTGCAAGTTCCGAATGGTACGGAAAAGCCTAAAGAAACAATAAGGCGCCCACTTTGAATCCTTGGTTCAAAGGCCTACCAAGAACGGCACAAAGGCGGGGGTTTTCTGTGCTTAAAGGCTGAATCGAGTTTAGTCAATTAATTAAGATTCAAACACTTACGTATCACCTCCTTTTCCATCTTTTTGCCCGAACCTAAGACCTCACCCGATCTGGTAATCCCTTTAGTGTACGAATATCGCCCATATGCGTGCAAATTGATCTACTTACTAAACTCAAGGAGAGCATGAATGAGTGAATATATGCCTGTATTTGTAATCCTTGGTTTTGCCATTGGCTTTGCCATCGCTTTCTGGGTAAAAGGAAAAACAGTTGCCCGAAAGACGAAATCAGAAGACGGCAAGGCAGCCGAGCTTGTCGCAGATGCCGAACGTCGGGCAGACACGCTGATTAAAGAAGCCGAGCTGGAAGCCAAAGACAAAATCTATAAAATTCAAAGTACTTTCGACGCGGAAACCAAGGAGACCCGCACGGAATTTAAGCGTCATGAAAAACGGCTGCTCCAAAAGGAGATGCAGATCGACCGGAAGCTTGAACAACTGGAACAGCGGGATCGGCAGATTGACCGAGAAGTAAAAAAGCTTTCCAAACGTGAAGAACAGTTGGGTCATGAAGAGGCAAAGTATCAAGATCTCTTGGAAGAACAGAAGGCGCAACTCGAAAAAATCAGTGGTTTGACCGCTGATCAGGCCAAGGAGCTTCTGCTGCGTGCCATGGAAAACGAGGCGCGTTTTGAAGGGGCAAAGCTCATCAAACGTATCGAAAACGAGTCCAAAGAGGATGCGGATAAAAAAGCCAAGAAGGTAATTGCCACCGCCATTCAGCGCTATGCCGCCGATTATGTGGCCGAACGCACCGTCTCGGTTGTTCAGTTGCCCAGTGAAGATATGAAAGGGCGAATCATTGGTCGAGAAGGCAGAAATATCCGGGCCTTGGAGGCCGCCACCGGTATCGACCTGATTATTGACGATACACCGGAGGCCGTCATATTATCGGGCTTCAATCCCATCAGGCGAGAGGTTGCCAGGCTCTCGCTGATGCGCCTCATCCAAGACGGACGGATTCATCCGGCCCGAATCGAGGATGTGGTGAAAAAGGTATCCCAGGAGGTGGATGTCACCATCAAGGAAGCCGGCGAACAGGCGGCTTTTGATCTGGGGGTTCACGGAATTCATCTTGAACTGGTCAACTATCTGGGACGACTGAAGTTTCGAACCAGTTACACCCAAAACGTGCTGCAACATTCGATAGAGGTGGGCTTCCTGAGCGGTATCATGGCCTCGGAGCTGGGGCTCAACGCAAAAATCGCCCGCCGAATGGGCCTGTTGCATGACCTGGGAAAAGCCATTGATCATGAAGTCGAAGGCCCCCATGCCATTATCGGCTCAAAGCTGGCCAAGAAGTACGGCGAGTCGGCCAAGGTTGTTCACGCCATCGCTGCGCACCATGAGGATATTGCGCCATCGACTGTGTATGCCGTATTGACCCAGGCGGCCGACGGTTTGTCAGGGGCACGGCCGGGTGCGCGCAAAGAGTTGCTGGAAAACTACATCAAGCGACTTGAAGATCTGGAAAACATAACCAAAAAGTTCAAAGGCGTTTCAAACGCATACGCCATTCAAGCGGGCCGGGAGGTTCGGGTCATTGTTGAAAGCAACAAGGTGACCGATGAGGACGCCACATTGATGAGTCGGGATATTGTCAAGAATATCGAAGAAACCCTGACTTTTCCGGGGCAGATCAAGGTCGTGGTGATTCGCGAGACGCGCGCGGTATCCTATGCCAATAAGTAAGGATCGTGAACCAAAAATGAGAGAGGGGCGGGCAGATGACGGTTCTGGACATTTTGAAAGAAAGAGGATTTGTAGAAGATACCACGCATACGTCTGAACTCGAATCGTATCTAAGCAATCCCGGGGCTACCTGTTATATCGGCTTTGACCCGACGGCCTCGAGCCTGCATGTGGGAAGCCTGGTGCCCATTATGTCCCTGGCCCATATGCAGCGCAGCGGACATCGCCCCATCGCCTTGGTGGGGGGTGGTACCGGCATGGTGGGTGATCCATCGGGAAAGACCGAGATGCGCAAATTTTTATCCTACGAGCAGATCGAAGACAATGCCCGGGGGATCAAGAAGCAACTATCGCACTTTATCGACTTTTCGGACAACAAAGCCCTGATGCTCAACAATGCAGACTGGCTGACAAAGATCAATTATATTACCTTTTTGCGTGATATCGGCAGGCATTTCAGCGTCAATCGGATGATTAAATCCGAGAGTGCCCGCCTGCGGTTGGAATCCGAAGAGGGGTTGAGCTTCATCGAGTTCAATTACAGCTTGCTTCAAGCATACGATTTTCTTGAGCTTTACAAGGTATACGACTGCCGGTTGCAAATGGGCGGCTCGGATCAATGGGGCAATATCCTCAGTGGAGTCGAGTTGGTTCGAAAGATGCACTCGGAGACCGTTTTCGGCATCACCTTTCCACTCATTACCACCAGCAGTGGTGCAAAGATGGGAAAGACCGCCGGCGGAGCCGTCTGGCTCGATCCGGACAGAACGAGTCCCTATGACTACTACCAGTTCTGGGTCAATTCGGACGACCCGGACGTGGCCCGCTTCCTGGCGATGTTTACCTTTTTGCCCATTGCCGAGATTCGCGACATCGAGGCGCTGTCCGGGGCCGATCTGAACAATGCCAAAACCGTTCTGGCATTTGAAGCAACGTGCCTCGCCCACGGTCAAGAAGCGGCGGTGAAAGCCTATCAGGCCGCTTCGGATGTATTTGGGCTTCGGAAAGTTGACGAGGGGATTTTACCGTCAAGCACCATTCCCAGGCAGACGATGGCCGAGAACCAGATGGCCGTTCCCCATACCGTATTGCCGTTCGCAGAGTTGCAGGGGGGGATTCCGGCCTTTAAAATATTCCAGATTGCCGGGCTGGCCAAGTCCGGTGGCGATGCAAGGCGCCTGATCGATCAAGGCGGCGCCTATTTGAACGGGAACCGGGTGGATGCGTTTGATCAATTGATTACCGATCGTGATCTGGATCAAGGCGAGATTCTGCTGCGGGCCGGAAAGAAACGATACCACAAGCTGGTACCTGAAAATCCTAAATCTTGAGTCGTTTTTTCTGTTGACAGCATAAAATTTACATTATATAAAACTCTTTTATCTTTGAGACCCTCTAATTGAAAAAACTTTGAAAAAAAGGTTGACATATCGGGGGGGATCGAGATAATAATAAGTCTTTCCGGTGGTGATTGCCATCGGGAAATGTAAGTTCGATCTTTGAAAACTAAATAGTGATTGATCGGGAATAACTAACAAGTAAGACTCTGTCAAATTGTCACGGTCGGGCATTAGTGCTGACTGTGGTTATACAATTTAACTGGAGAGTTTGATCCTGGCTCAGAATGAACGCTGGCGGCGTGCTTAGGCTTGCCGGAGCCAGTACAGTGGCGCACGGGTGAGTAACGCGTGGGTAATCTACCTTCGACTCGGGGATAACCCTTCGAAAGGAGGGCTAATACCAGATAATATCCGCAAGGCTTTGGCCGAACGGATCAAAGGTGGCCTCTACATGAAAGCTACCGATTGAAGATGAGCCCGCGTACCATTAGCTAGTTGGCGGGGTAAAGGCCCACCAAGGCAACGATGGTTAGCTGGTCTGAGAGGATGATCAGCCACACTGGAACTGACACACGGTCCAGACTCCTACGGGAGGCAGCAGTGAGGAATTTTGCGCAATGGGGGAAA
>JAFDDL010000570.1 GCA_019310865.1 Deltaproteobacteria bacterium
GTCGTCACGGGGCTCGCCGGTTGTGAAATAGTTTTCCGGTGAAATGTTATTCAGGGTCGTTCTGATGGGATCGATGACCGCTGCCAGTGTGTCCTGGACAAACAGGGCCTTGGCATCTGAATTGTCGACAATGTAGGCCACCTCCCGGCTTACCAGGCGAAAGTTGATCGGAACGATAATGATGCCGGTCTTGGCGGTGGCCATATAGAGTTCGACGATTTCAATGCTGTTGTCCATCATGACGGCCACTTTATCGCCCTGGGTCAATCCCAGTCCGGTCAGACCGTTGGCCAGCTGGTTTACACGCCGATTGGTGTCGGAGAAAGTAAAACTGCGGCTCTTGTCCTTCAGCGCCGGCTTGTCGGGATACTTTTTGGCGTTGATTTTAAGCTGTTGCCCCAGATTCATCCAGGCAGTCATGGTGTTTCCTCCCCTATGATTGGTCGGTTTCTGGAAGTTGTTCCATGAAGGCTTCAATATTGGTTCGGGTCTGTTCGTCCGATAAACACCGAAGATCATTCAGATCTCCGTCAATGGTAACAAAGGGTACCCCGGTTTTTTGCATCAACCGCTGGGGCATGCCGTAGAGGCAGTTGGTGTTGTTGGGGCAGGTCCTGGAATTATGATACACGATGCCGTCACAGTTGAAGAAATCGAGCTTGCCCTGAATATAGGTTTCTTTGTACGCATCATCGCGTGTGATAAACAGTTCCGTATAGGCCTGGGCCATGCTTTCAAAGGGATTTTGGGCATCCAGCGACGTGAAGATCCAGCTGCTGCAGTAGGTCGATGCAATCACGTTGGCCCCCAGCTCTGCAAACAGCTTCGAGTGCATGCTCAACCGTCCCCACACGGGCATTCCGTCCCAGTATATCCGGAAACGCTCTTCGTCAACCAGAGCGCCGTCACGGGTCTGCGCTCGCTCGTTGAGTTCTTCCAGGAGCAGGCGATAGGTGTCGATGGCCCTTTGGGTGCCCCGGCCAACCACCGCCGGTCCCATGAGGGTGGTGCTGTCGAAGAAGGTGAGCGGGGCGGGGCGGGATGATGCCGTGGCCAGGCATTCTTCCCACAGGTCGGAGCATTCACGCGACAGTCCCACCGCCGCCTTGAAGGCGTCCATGTCCAGCTGTCGGCCCGCGATTTTTTCCAGAGGTTCAACCATATTTTCAAGCTGAGTGGCAACCGATCTGACGTGCGCATCGGTGACGTCACCCACGTTACGGTGGGTGTGTATGCCAAGCACCGGCACATCGAATTTTTGGCCGTACCACATGAACCAGTCCTGGACGTCCCGGCATTGATTGGTGTTGTAGACGAGCACATCGGGTTTGGGGACCGATTCGATGCCCTTAAAGGCTCGTTTCAGCGGGGAGACGCCTCGGACGAATGCGCCGATGTCCGCTGTCAGGTAGGAGCAGATTTCCGGGGAATATCCCATTGCGTTTGCCACCGGAATCAGATCCGTGGCCATCCGGGTGGTGCCCAGCATGGCCGAGTGGGTCTCGGGGAAATAGGTTAAAAAGCCCAGACCTCTCAGTAATTCTGCCGGGCCCACACTGGAGCACCAGGCGATTTTCTGTTTGTCGGATTTGGACGCGTCATCCAGTTCATAGTAGTAATCGGCCATAAATTTGCCGAGATCCCGACTGCTTTTGAGCCGCCTGAGCAGCTTTTTTTTCTCTTCCGTCATAGTGACCTTTTAAATTGCATCTTCCATTGCGTAAAGCGCAGCACCGATGGCGCCGGTAAACTGGGGAAATTCCGGTACCTGTACCGATTGTCCGATTTCCGTTTCCGCCATTTGAACCAAAAACGGGTTGTGGGCCACCACACCGCCTGTCATGACCACCGCGTCGGTGAGCACATCCATTTCAAGAACACGTCGAATAACCGAAAAATAAAGCCCCTTGATGATATCGGCGACCTTTTTGCCGCTTCGAATATGCTCCAACACCTCCGTGGCGGAAAAAACGGTGCAATAGCTACCGAGTTTGACCATGGATTGCGCCTGGCGGGCCAACCGGTCCATGGACGTTAACGGAATGTCGAGCCGCAGCGCCATTTCTTCGAGAAAGGCGCCGGTTCCCGCCGCGCATTTTCGATTCATTTTAAAACTGGTGCGTCGACCGCCGGCATCCAGCTTGATGATTTTATTGTCCTGTCCGCCAATATCGATGATACTCATTGCCTGGGGGAAAAAATAATAACAGCCCCGGGCATGGCATCCGATTTCCGTGCGGGTTGCCTTTGCATACGATACGTTTTTCCGCCCGTATCCGGTGGAGACACAATGAGCGATCTGATCCGGTGTGCGATGGGCTGATTTGAGTGCGATCGCCAGACAGGCATCGGCCGTCGCGGTGAAATTGGTACCCGATTTTCTGACCCCATGGCCGATCAGCGCTCCCCGGCCGTCTAAAATGGCAACTTTGGTGTGGGAGGCGCCCACATCCGCACCCACGTATACACGTGATGGGGCTTCATTTATGTCCATTCAATGCGTATCCAACAGCGATTCTATGCCCTTCACCAGGGATTGAAGTGTCCGGTTATACGGGGTTGCGATTCCCGCCCGGACACCGTATTCGACGATTTTACCGTTAATAAAATCGATTTCCGTGCGCCGTTTGGCTTCGATATCCATCAGCATGGACGGTTTGTGATTTCCGGCGCTCTTTAAATATTCTATGGCCCCCCGGTAGTAATCCCAACCCAGGAGAATCTCGTTTGCCCGCGCCACCTGGAGGCATTCTTTGACAAGCGAATCGATGGTGCTGCGGATGATCGGGTCGTTCATGGCCTGGGCCATATTCAGGCCGGTGGTGGCGCATACCGGATTCATGCTGGCGTTCATAACCGCCTTTCGCCAGACCATGGGAATGATCTGATCGGTGTGCTCCGTGGAAAGGCCGGATTCGGACAGCGCTTGGGTGATGGCCCGGGCAGCCGGTCGGGTTTCCGGAAGAAGCTCTTGAAGATAATGGGGCGGATGATGAAAGGTCAGCTTTGCATGGGCGGGCCCCTCCAGCCCGCATCCGAAGTTTACCACTGCGCGCATGACCCATTTTTTGTCCACGGATCCGGCGATTTCATATTCCGTGTCGATGCCGTTTTGCCAACTGACGATATAGATGCCTTCCTGATGTAGATCTCCCAGCGCCGAGGCCAGAAGGGGCAGAACATGGGCTTTAACGCAGACAAAGATC
>JAFDDL010000047.1 GCA_019310865.1 Deltaproteobacteria bacterium
ATACCATTGACGCTTATGCCGAGCTCGGCATAAGCGTCACACCTATGCGACATTACGGATACAGGCAGGTCATAATATTGCCGATGTCAGAAAACAGCTTGGCCATCACTCAATCAATATCATGGTGGATTCCTATTACCATTGGATGCCTGGATCCAACAAATCGGAAGTCGATCAGCTTGATTTGGAGCATGCACCCAACTGCACCCCCACCGCACCCAGCCATAAATCGGCCAAAAAAAATGGGGCAGCCGAAACGGCCAACCCCTTGTAATTACTTGGTGGAGCTGAGGGGGCTCGAACCCCTGACCTCATGACTGCCAGTCATGCGCTCTCCCAGCTGAGCTACAGCCCCATTTGAGTAGGTGCGCAAGGTAACAGAATCGATTGGGGGTGTCAATAGGTTATGGTCAATTTTCTTGGATTGTGGTATGGAACGATCAACACGATTTTGAATAAACCGTATCCTGTTACACCCACTTTATTTCGATCATGTCTATGAAACCATGAAACCATTTCGAATCCATGCCGTCCTATTTGATTTTGACGGAACATTGACCCAACCCGGCGCCATTGATTTTGACGTCATTTGCCGGGAAATTGGATGTCCGGCGGACACCCCCGTGCTGGAATATATTGAATCGCTTGCCGACCCTCAAAAAAAGGCAAGTGCCTGGCAGGTGGTGGAGCGATTTGAAATGGCGGCGGCCGCTGTATCCCAACCCAACCGAGGAGCTGAGAAAATCATTGCCCACATTCGAGATTCCGGGCTCCGCCTCGGCATTCTGAGCCGAAACAGCCTGGCATCGATTCGCCGGGCCTTAAATAATTTTACAAAAATCCAGGAAAATGATTTTGACTATGTGGTCTCCCGGGATCTTCCCGTCAAACCCAAGCCGCATCCGGAAGGCATTTACCATGCGGCCCGGGCCATGGGTGTTGATGCCGACCAAATCATGGTGGTGGGGGATTATATTTTTGATATTCAAGCCGGGCGGGCTGCTGGAGCGGTGACGGTGTTTTTGGAAAATGGAAACGGTACTGCCGGTGCGTCTGTGGCAGGTGATTTTTCAATTGCCCATCTTGACGACCTCAAGGATATTCTTCGAATGGGGCTTCCCCTGCCCACCGGAAAGCTGCCCAACGATCTTTTGGCAAGATTTACGGGTGATTTTAGACTGGATGACCCGAGCATTATCATGGGCCCGGGTGTGGGCGAAGATGTTGCGGCGATTCGACCTGTGGACAATGAGATTCTCGTTCTAAAATCAGACCCCATCACGTTCGCAACCTCGGCGATCGACCAGTATGCAATCCTGATCAATGCCAATGATATCGCAACGTCAGGCGCCGCGCCGCGCTGGCTCTTGACCACGTTGCTGTTTCCCTGCGGGACCACACCCTCGGAAATCGGTCATGTCATGGGGGCAATTCGGGAAATGGGCGCGGGCTTGGGAATCAGCTTGTGTGGCGGGCACACGGAAATAACCGATGCCGTCACCCGACCGGTGGTTTCGGGTATGATGATCGGTACCGTACCGGAAGTAGACCTTGTTGATAAACGCCGGGTGCGATCCGGAGACCAGGTGCTGCTGACCAAAAAGGTCGCTGTCGAGGGGACCGCCATCATTGCCAGGGAGTTTGGTGACCGTTTGTTGAATCTGGGGATGGATCAGGCGGATCTTGACGATGCCAAAGGATTTTTATCCCAAATCGGCATTCTCACCGAAGCGCGCATTGCGACCGATACCGGTGGGATCCATGCCATGCATGATGTTACCGAGGGTGGAATCGCGACGGCAATCTACGAATTGAGTGCTGCAGGCGGGCGGCGCATCGAGGTGAACATGGATGCGATTCCGATCTATGAAAACACCCGACGAATATGCAGCTTGTTTGGACTCGATCCATTGGGCCTCATTGGCTCCGGAAGCCTGCTCATCTGTTGTTCGCCGGATAGCTGCCGGCGGCTTATGGGGCGAATTGACAAGGCGGGTATCCCTGTCAGCTGTGTGGGTTGCGTGACGGATAGCGGCGTAGGGGTTGATGCATTGGCCAACGGGAAAAAGGTTCCCTGGCCGGTTTTTGATCGGGACGAGTTGGCACGGCTGTTTGATGCCTAATTGAACGATAGGCCTCAATGAATATCAAGCCCCGTTTTTTTGTTTTCAGGTGAAGGTATTCGCCTGTCAATCGAACTCTTTTGCGGTTTTCGAGAACCCATAGCCCCATAGAGGATCATGAATTTACATGGCGCCCTTTTTCGGTGGCACTTCAATGATGCCATCTTGCATGATGGCTCTGAAATAATCCGTCTCTATGCAATTTTTATGATCGGCATCTTGAAGCAGCCGTCCCATGTCATATGTGCCATTGAGCGCCGATTCGGGCATCTCATTTTCAATCAACTCGAATTCGGCAGGATAATTGCGGCACCCTAAAAATGGTTGTTGAAAACAGCGCCCTTTCCGGGCACGTCGCTCAAAGATTTTTTTGTGTTTGGTTGCATTCCCGTCCGAGGCGCCTCTTAATTTGAAATGCGCCTCAATTCCATAAACCACGTTCCGAAGGACTTTGGCTGGTCGCATTTTATGGGTTACTTGCGTAAAATTATCGCATGAATTCGGTGTGGGCCGTTTCGGTTTGGGTTCCCGAATCCGTTCATAGCGCATGATCTCTTCAAACTGTATCGGATTCATGACATATATCCGATGCACGACCCAACAGAGGGTCGGTGTCCAGTAAATTGCCTCCAGTATTCCCCGGGCGGCGCTGGGTGGGAGGACTGCGTAACTGACGCGTTTATTCTTGACCTCCGGACGGGTAAAACAGGCATATTCTCCCCAAACCTTCAAGCGAATGCCATAAGCCATGAGCTTCTCCTTGGTTTTTTGGATTAATAAAACAGTTTTCTCCCATATGACTATTGGAGCAGACCGGTTCGAATCGACCATCCGGAATTAATTACTATAGTACAACATTGAAATTGTCTTGTATATCGTAATAATTACGATTTTTATCTAGCAATTTTTGCTATGATAAAATAGCAAATCTTGCTACCTTGTTTGGCAATTCTCACTTTTTTATTTTTTAACGCGGGTCGTCATGTCAGTCAGGAGGCTGCAGGCGGCAAACGAAGGATGACGGGTTGGTAAACGTGGAAATCAATCGGTGGTGGCAAGAACAACGGTGATGTTGTCATGCCCGCCGGCGTCCTTGGCGAGCGTTATCAACCGGGTGACTTTTTGGGGTATCGGATCGGACGTGGCCAAAGCATCTTCAATGGCGGAATCTTCCATCATGTCGGTCAGTCCGTCCGAACAGAGTAAAAATAAATCCCCTGGGCTTGTTGGCCCACGGAGCAGATCCACTTCCGTATTTTCCGCGACGCCCACTGCGCGCAGAATGATATTGCGTTGGGAGTGGTTTTTCACATCTTCAGGTGTGATGATTCCTTTGTCCAGTTGCTCCTGGACCAGAGAATGGTCACGGCTGAGTTGTTCCAGCTTGCCATTTTTCATTCGATAGGTACGGCTGTCTCCCACATGCCCAATGATATATTGATTGTCTGCAAAAGCAATCAGTTCCGCAGTGCAGCCCATGCCGCGATGTTCCGGATAATCTTTGATATGATCCAGTATTCGGCTATTTGCCTTGGCAAATATATCCAAGAGCAATTGCGAAATACTGGATTCGGTGGATTGCGTGACATTTGAGAATAATGCCAAGGCTGTTTCACAGAAAATTTGGCTTGCAACTTCACCTGCCGCCGCACCCCCCATTCCGTCTGCAACGAGGCAGAAACCCAGGTCCGATCGGGCCACAAAAGCATCTTCGTTATTGGATCGGAAATGACCGATGTCTGTTTGGCCGAAAGAGGTTATGTTATTCATGGTAAGCGATACCGAAAAAATCAATCAAATGTTTTTTAATGTGGACGCGCATCCGAAAATCAATAATACGCAATAATATTAAAAGACACTGTTATGACAATTGACTGAAAAGTCAAGGGGAAATAAAGCGCTGAGTCCGGCGGATGACCATCAATTTTGTGACAATTGAGAACCGTACTCACCGGTAAAAATAAAACGACCATTTTTTTGTGAGATCTGAGAAAATTGCGCTTCGAAAACACCCTGGCCAAAGGGGTGAACACCCTTCAAGCCACTTGTGTGGATAAAGATGGTTTTTGAGTTGACGGTTTTAAATTATAATCAATATTATTTATAAGTTATGTGTAAGATGTTTTGCTTGAAAGCGGTTGGTGGGAAATTTTCTACAGTTTGAATAGGAAACGATTTTCCTAAGGGTTCGGGCAAAAAGTCTAAGAGCACATAAATTGCGCAATATCTTTTTTATTGGACTGGGCCTGTGCCGAAAGAACTTCGATTGCCGTTCCGAATTGGCCCTCTGTCCATCCGGCGGATACGGTAAAGGAATACCCAGTGGCAGTGGATCCAGTAATCGTTTCGGCTTGAATGCCGGCCAACCCTTCATTTAACAGGTCACGTGAAAATTCATCCAGCATCTTTACGGCTTTGTGGTGGTCCGTATTCGGAAGAATCGTGGCAATCCGGCCGCTGGCGATCCGGGTTGAAATTCCCACCTGGCCGAAGTGTTTATTCACGGTTTCCCCAAGGGCTTGAATCACTTCCTGGGTTTTTTTATTGCCCAATTTGTCATCGAGCTCATCAAAGCTTTCCAATGTAAAAACCATGACGGCGACGGTTTCATGGGCCGGCTGCTCTTTTGCCTGCTTCTCGTAAACGCTCTCAAAACCTTTCTTCGAATGCAGCCCCGTCAGTTCGTCCTGGAAACCTTCCAGGCTTTTGACAAACTCGTCCACCATCGGGTGGTCTAGATGGTCGAGTTCATGATAGGTTCCTTGAAAAATGATCTTGCCGTCATAGAGAATGAGGATGCGGTCGGAAATAAAGAAGACGTCCGGAATTTCGTGACTGATCATAATCGTGGTAAACCCGAATTTTCGCTGGTTTTGTGAAATCATCCCGAGAATCGCATTTTTCCGAATTGGATCTTGCCCCGTTGTGGGTTCGTCAAACAGGACGATTTTCGGATCCGTAATGAGCGCTCGCGCCAGCGCCACACGCTTTTGCATGCCACCTGAAATTTCTGAAGGAAACTTGCGCGTGACGTCTGAAAGCTCCATTTGAGAAACCTTGTCCATCACTTTCTGTTGGATTTCTTTCTTACCCAGCTTCGTTGTTTGCCGAAGGGGTAGGGCAATGTTGTCATATACGGTCAATGAGTCAAAAAGGGCATTGTTTTGAAAGCAGTAACTGAACTGGCTCCTTAAATCTTCCAGTTCCTTTTTCTTTAACGTGTGAATCGGTTTACCGCGGAAACTGATGGTCCCTTCGGTCGGAGCCAGCAGTCCGATAATGTGTTTGAGTAAAACACTTTTTCCGGTGCCGCTTTTACCGATAATGGTGGTGACCTGGTTGTCGTATATTTTCAGGTTTATTTTGTCTAGAATGGTTCGGGTGTCAAAGCGCTTGGTAACATCTTTGAATTCGACCAATATGTCTTGCATGGCTATTGCTCCCTGGTTTTTTTAAGATCGGCCATTTCTTTTTTCAATTCGGAGATGGTGAAATGAAGTGATTTGATCCCACTGGCAATTGCGGTTAAGAGGGGGTTTAGCCAATCAGGGAATTGTTTGGATAGATTCATCAGTTTTTCATATTCCATGATGAAGACCTCGACCTGGGTTTTTGCCGTTGCGGTAGCCGTTCGGGGAAAGCCGGTGAGAAAGGCGATGTCGCCGAGGAGATAGGGCGGTTCGATTTCATTGAGTACTACATTCCCCGTTTCTTCCTGCATGGATATTTCGACCATGCCCTTAGACAGAAAAAACAGGTCTCTATCGGAGTCGTCTTTGTGCACGAGAACCTGCCCGGGTTCGTAGGTTCGAGGCTTAACCAGGTCGTTTAATGCCGTCAATACCTGGAGTTGATCCTGAAATTTGACCATTTCGGTGGACACGGTGCGTCTTAAGCCCGACAGCGGTTTTAATACATCCCCGTTGGTTTGATGGTCTTTGGGGTCTGTATCTGTGAAGGCTTTCGCGGTGCCTTGGTTCTCTTGTACCGGTATTTCGGTTCCGATTTGATATCCACAGGTACCACACTGAACTGTATTTTCGTGATTCTCGGCATTGCACTTCAGACATTTCATTCTCGATTCCTTCCCAACCACTCTCGGCCAAAATAGTCTATGATAATTGCCGCTACGGCAGTAAGATGTCAAGGAAAAAAGGAGATAATACCGCTAAGGCCTGGAAAACCAGCTCAAATTCCGCTGACGCGGCCAAAAAAATGAGGGGAAAAGTGATGGTGATCCCACGGGAAATCGAATGCCCTAGACAAATTATGGGAAAAAATTCAGGGCGGATATGGATAGTGGATCCGCATCCAAGGTGGCACGGGTATCCTACAATTTTAAACTGATCAGTCTCGCGATATTGCCGCTGTATATCTTCTTAAGATCTTCGGGAGATATTGCCAAAGCCTCCACGCTGGCGCGGGCACCCCGGGTGAAGAGATCGCCGCCGGTCGCATCCATTGGCGCATCGGTTCCGAATAGTAGTTTTTCCGGGCCGAAAAAATCCAACGCAATCTGGAGGAGCTTGGGATCGTGCCCCTGGGTTGCCGTATCACAGTAGAAATTCTTGAAGTGATCCATGTAGGGCTTGGATACATTCTTGTCATAGCTGACGCCGCTGGCCTGCTCGAAATAATCCCAACCGTATGTCATCCGATGATGATACATAGGAATCAAGGCGCCATGATGGTGGATGATCATTTTCAGTTCCGGATGCTTTTTAAATACACCTGCAAAGACCATTCGAACCATTGCAGCGGAGCTGTCGTGAAGCCAGGTGAGCCCTTGCCATATTTGATATTTCGATACCCTATTTTGGGGTGCCGGCGGTGGCGGATTTTCTTCATCTTGATAGTCTGCAATAATTGGTGGCGTGGAGGGGTGAAGCCACAGTGGCACATCCAACTTCACCGCTTCAGCATATAGATTATCGTTTTTGTTTTTATCCAGATTGAAGTAGTGCTCATGATCCGGTCGTTTTGCCGTGTAACCGCAAATAAAAAACCCGCCGACCATGCCAAGCTCTTTAACGGCCCGTCTAAACTCCGCTATCATTTGTTCCTTGTCCCAGGTCGGCAAGAGTGCGACAGCCCTGAAACGATCCGGATGGCTCGCAACGATTTTTGCCAGATCGTTGTTAATTTTTCTCACTGCAGCAAAGGCCGATTCCGAATTATCCGCTATCGCCTTTGCCGGTATGGTTTCAACCCAGGGAAGGGGAACCAGGATGCTCATATCGATGCCGTTCTTGTCCATCTTTTTGATACGTTTTACCGGGTCGATAAGGGCGGGAGTCCCCTCAAATAATTTCCGAAAAACATGTTCAAACTTGGGGGCTTTCAGTGGACGCCGGCCGTTAACGATATCTTCCAAATCCTGGATGATATCCATCGTTGAAAAGTGGCAATATGCGTCGATGCGATACAGATCTGCGTTTGGCGATTTTTCAATTAAATTCTTTTTGGCTGCTGCAGAACGGGGCAGGGCGGTTGCCAGTAACCAGGACGCCATTGCCGCGCCTTTTATTAAAAAGTCTCTTCTATCCATTTGCGTCTCTCCATGATTTACAATTTACAATTTCACTCTGAGAATCTATTTTTTTTAATAAAGAAATAAGCCAGGGCGGGCAGTAGGAACATGATGCCGAGCATGTTCCACAGAAACATAAATGTTAGCAGCAGGCCCATATCGGCTTGAAATTTGATCGGGGAAAACACCCAGGTGCAGACACCGACCGCAAGCGTTACGCCGGTAAAGGCAACCGCTCTGCCGGTGGTTTGCATGGCAGCGACATAGGCGCTATGGAAATCATGTCCTTCGTCCAGGAATTGGCGAAATCTACTGTATATGTAGATGCCATAGTCCACACCAATGCCGACGCCCAGGGCGATGACCGGCAAAGTGGCAACTTTTACCCCAATGCCCAGCAGGGCCATGAGAGCCTGGCACAATATGGTTGTCAAGCCCAGGGGAAGAATAATGCATAGGACCGCACGAAAAGACCGAAATGTGGCCAACACCATCAAGCTCACAACGGCATAAATGAAGATGAGCATGAATATCTGAAACTTCTTGATCATTTGATTGGTGGCAGCTTCTATTCCGGAACTGCCGGCCGCTAGCAGATAATTGATTCCCGCCACAGGATTGTTTTTCGCATAATTTTCGACGGTACTCGTAACACGGTTCAGCGTTTCCGCCTTGTGATCTTCCAGAAATACAAAAAGGTTGGATAAGCTCAGCTCATCCGTAATGAAACCAGGCGGGACTGTGAACAGCGTCGAAAAGATGGCATGCTGCGCTCTGGGTAGGGCATACCACCTGAAATTGCCCTCATTTAACATGGCGCTCATTCGCTTGGTTACGTTTACCACGGATACCGTAGATTGAACACCTTCGGTATTTTCCAGTTCCCATTGCAGTCGATCCATGGAATCCATGACTTCGTAGGAAGCGGATTTTTGTTTATCCGTCTCTACCATCACAATCAGCACATCCGAACTGGTGGAATAGTTTTCCGTGATGAATTCAATGTCTTTATTGTACTGGGAATCAGCGCGCAGTTCCGGTGCCCCCTTGTCCAAGTCACCTATTTTAAGGTCTTTAGAGGCATATAATCCGAAACAGGCCAACAGAACAGCTACCATCACCATTATCCGTGCCGGTTTAGCACGGACAAATGGGGTGCACGCCCGGGTCAATATATTTTTTTTGTCTTTTCTGGCACCCGCATGGGAAATGGCGGTTTCGCAGATGCCGACCACGGGAATCAGGAGCGGAAGCATAATCAAATTACTCAGTATGATTAAAACGACACCGATGCTGGCAGCAATCGCCAGTTCCTGAATAATATTTATTTCGATGAAAACCAGCGTAAGAAATCCCACGGCATCGCTGGAAAGGGCACATATCCCCGGGGTGAACAGATTTCTGACCGCTTGCCGTGTGGCGAGTTCTATCCTGGACATTTCCGGAAAAACGAGCCCCTTACTTGCATTGAAAGCCACGGCATTAATCATTTGCACCCCATGACTGATACCGATGGCAAACACCAGGAAAGGGACCAGAACAGAGTATGGATCAAGTCCGTATCCCAACATATTCAAGATACCAAGCTGCCAGATAACCGCAACGACCGAGCAAAACAGCGGAACAATTGTCCCCCGGATACAGCGGCAGTAGGCGTAGAGTAGTATGAAGGTGATGGCAAACGCGATGGCGAAAAATCCTGCAGCGGCGGTGATGCCTTGAATCATATCACCGAGCAACTTGGCAAACCCGATAATGTGAATTTCTATTTCCGCAGAGTTGTATTTACTGCGTATTTCATCGAATTTTTTGGAAAGGTCCCAATAATCCAGCTCTTCGCCGGTTTCAGGATTGAATTCAAGCAAGGGTACAAGAATAACGGTTGATTTGAAATTGTTCGCCACCAGACGACCGATTTGTCCTGATCTGAAAATATTTCTACGGACTTGTGCCAGGGTTTCTTTTGACCCATCGTAATTGTTATCGATAACGATACCGCCATCAAAGCCTTCTTCGGTGACCGCGCGCCATTGTACATTCTTCGTCCATAAAGACTTCAAACCGACGCGATCTACTCCCGGAAGAAAAAACAACTCGTCATTGATTTCCCTCAGGGTTTCAAGATAGTCTTTATTGAAAATGTTCCCGGTTTTGGCTTCCACGGAAACACGTACAATGTTTCCGCCTTGTACGTCATTGCGGTGTGCCATGAAATTGACGATGTAAGGGTGTTTCAAGGGAATCATTTTCTCGAACCCGGCGTGTGGACGTACCTGTGCGGCCTGGTAACCGAGAAATACGGTGAGAAGTATTAACAGGGTGATCCAAATTTTTCGGTGTTCAAAAAGCAATTTGACAAAAAATGGTCCCCTGGGATCGGCTTCTCCTACGGAGCCCTTAGACGAGGACGTCTCTTGAATGACAGCCATTACTTTATCCTCCCGCATCCCTTATTTTGTGTGTGTGGTTGTTTCCAGGGCGACAAGTTGGACGCCCCTCTGGCCCACCTGCAATAGCCGCTGTTTGTCTGCTTGAAGCACGGCCATAATGGGCAGGCGATCCTTTTGAGAATCTATGTGGCAAGTTCGGTTGGTGGGGTCACAAGTCAGCGTGACCTTCACCCCGCCAAGTCCGACAAACACCACTTTCTGTTCGTTGATCTGTGTGCCGCCAAATATGTTTGCACGTGTGCCGGTGGCAAGCTCAGCCCAGCTTTCACCGAGGTCATTGGAGTGAAAGATGTGCCCCCTTAAGCCATAGGCGTAGATTTGACCTTTTTCAGCAGGGCATAATAATCCGAAAAAGCTACCGATATAGGGAGATTTTATTTTTTCCCAGGTTCTACCGACATCCTTTGAACGGAAAATGCTCCCTGCCTCTCCCACAATGAAGAGGCTTCCCCCGCTCTCTGCCCCGATGCCGTTTAAGTGAAGCACATCGGGGTTGCTTAATCTCTCCGAGCAATCCTTCCAGCTGATGCCCCCGTCCGTGGTATGAAAAAAATAATCGTATGCGCCCACTGCGAAGCCCACCTGATCGTCTTTGAACCACACATCAAGCAGCGGTTTCGATGGCCCAGTCGAGGCATCATTTTCCGCTTCATCCAGCTTGATTTGTGCCAATTCAAGGTCAGTTTCCGCAGCCGATCTTTCGTGGTTTTCTGCACTGGATAGTCTTGCTTTGGCCATCGTAATGCGTTCCCGGGTCCTTTTGAGGACCACTTCAATTGCGGTGAAGCCGTCAAACTGTTTCTGCCACGTACTGCCGGCATCCTCGGAATGCAGTATGACGGCGTCATGCCCGACGGCCCAGCCTTTTTCCGGTGACGCGAAGTATACGGCAGTCAAGGTGGTGATCACCGGAACTGCCGCCTGATTCCACGAGTTCCCGTTGTCGTCGGAAAACAGAATATGGCCGCGTTCACCCACCACCACCAGACGATCACCCGCACGACTCGCATCGAAGAAAAAAGATCGTACCGCACTATCCATCCGCTTGGAAGGGGTTTGCAGCGCATCCTCCAGCGCATTCGCCGGCAAAGCAAGGAATAAGGATCCAATGAGTAAAAGAGTGGTAATGAAAGCCATGGATATCTCCTTTAATTGGAAGAATTTTGACTTAACCCCCGGCATATCTATCGCACGCCCACTCTTCGCAACGCAGCGGGTGTAAAAAAGGAGTCTTTCGGCACAGGTTGCTGCCAGTCAAAGCCTTTCGGTTGCTCATTCATATGGGGAAGGCTGTTATAGCGACGGGCCACCATATCATGATGCACTTCTACGACCTTATACACCAGGGGGACCTCCCAGTAAGTCTTCAAATAACTCATGGCACAGCGCCATATTTGATCCTTTTTGTCATATTTATCGGCGATGACAATGTTCCAGCTGTCTTCGTCAATATAATTAATTCTTTTTTTATAAATATGCCGTTCGCCTTCTCTGAGATTGGCTTCCACCACCCAGACCCTGTGAAGTTCATAACGCGTATAGTCCGAATTGATATGTCCGCGTTTGATGATATGTTCGTATTTCAAGTCCGGACTGGCCAGGCGGTAATTATTGTACGGGATGAAAAGCTCTTTTTTCCCCACAAGGGTCCATTCATACCGGTCAGGTGACCCAAAAAACATATCCAGATCATCCATGACGCGAAAACCCAATGCCGGTGGGATGGGTGTGTCGTAGACAAACACCGGGGCGCGTCTGACGCGTCGTTGTCCGCCAAAATATTTCCAGACAAGACGCGTGTTTTCCATGGGCTTGATAAAGTCATGAAACAAGAAGACATCGCCTGCAAGCCGGGGGGGTGATTGCTGTAAGATCCTTAATTTCGTGAGTATTTTATCCCCCACTTTATCGGAATCATAATAAGGATAGTATTGCCAACGGGTTGTTTTGGCGTTGACATATCTACCATTGGCATCCGGAGTGAATTGTGTATAGTCATCGACGCGGTACACGCCCTGATAGCGCAATATATGGTTCCATATGGCTTCGGTACCACTTTGGGGGATGGGAAACGGGATGCCGCCGTGGGCATTTTTCACACCGTTTCCGCCTTCCTCCAGTTCAGCGGTTGTGGCGTTATTAAACGTATTTTCAACATAGAAATCCGGATAGGTGGCTGTCCTGCGGGACGGGTACACCTGCATTTTGAATGTATCCGGATAGGTCTTAAGCAACATCTTCTGCCCGTCCGTCAACCGGTCCGCATACTCATTCATGTTCGCGGCGGTGACGATAAACAATGGGTTATCATTCGGAAAAGGATCCGGGTGATGGGTGCCCGGCCCCTTATATCCCGGGGGGACAGGAACGCCGGCTCCTGTCCAGGGGGGGATCATCCCGTCCGCATTCCCTTCTATTTCAGCCCCCATGGGAT
>JAFDDL010000571.1 GCA_019310865.1 Deltaproteobacteria bacterium
TGTCATTCAGTATCTTATAATGCTTATCATTGCCGGTCAGGACAGGCAGGCCGTATGTTATGGCAGTGGCGCCTATCAAAGCATCCACCAGTTGAATGGAATGGCTTAAATAATGTCTTTCCACAAAGAACATTGCTTTTACAGATATCTCTTCTGAGATATAGAGAATTTTCGCATTCCAGGCATAAAACGACTTGCGAAGATTATTGAGCTCATTTTTGTTCCGCATGCCTTGCACCAACTCCATGTATGTGACCACGGAAACAAAAAAATTCTTCGATTTTTCAACAGCCCGATAGGCCTTTTCATTGCCTTTCATGTACCAGATGAGAACATCTGTATCGATAAGCACGTTAATATCTTCCTCTTCGTAAGCCTTTAACATATTCATTAACATCGCGCACAATGTCGTTATCTTTCCAAATGCCGAACAATTCGTTCTTTGTGTCTGCCTCTGCTTTGTCCCGGTAGGGAATTAATTTGGCGCAGGGCTTTCCGCGAAAGGTAATGATAACCTCCTCACCTCTATTAACGGTGTCAAGCAGCTCCTTTGAATGAAATCTGAGGTCTTTTGCGGTTGCTTTCATAGTACCCCCAACATCTGTTAAAGTTTACACTATAAAATATAAACTACTGGAAAGTACATGTCAACAACTTGATGCCCCTTTGAAATATCGACGCTATATTCTTGTAGGAGATTGGTGAAGTAAGGATTGCAACAAAGGTGCAAAGCTCGAAATCGCCATCAATAGCGTGGAGGTAGGCTTTTTCAGCATTGCCGCCGGGTATGGCCAAAGCAGAGATATAGATGTTGGTGTCGAAGACGATCTTCTCAGCCTGAGCCTGGGACACCCGCAGGGAGTTTGGAAAGCTCTTTCAGAAAGCGCTTTTTGTATTCAACTTTCCACATCTCGTTTCAAAGCCCCATAGAACTGTTTAGCCTCCTGTACAGAAAGCTGTTCATCATCGGCGACCTCATCCATCAGTTTTGCCAATCCGTAGTTTTCAATCACCTCCTCTATACGTTCAAATTGCTCGAACGGAATCTGAACAGCTATCGGTTTCTGATTTTCATCAACAACAATGCTTTTATGAATTTCAAGCATATCGAACCTCCTGATCTCGTATTTATTGTCCGTTCACATAACAACGATAAGATATTTTTCCGATATCATGAAATGCGCTGTTTGGTAATATTGGTATTCAACCATATTGTATAATCATACACCTGTGAAATGACAAAATCAAGTTTCGTATCTTATTGGAATACTTGACTAAATTGAGATCTTAAAGCGGATATCACCACCTGCAGCGTCTGTGGGCATTGTGTGCCCCTGTGCCCTGCAGACGCGATTACTCATCTCATCTAATAAGTATCAATCATTTTGCCCATCTCTATTGACATGCCCATGTCATCAATGGGCTGCAGGATAACCAACATTTTGGGGGGAATGGTGAAAAAAATCCTGGTTTGCTGTATCTGGTAGCCGGACAGGTCGACCTCGTTCACATTGTGCAGCATCTGCAAAATCATGGTAAAAAATTCATCATCCTGGTACTTTTCTAAAACCAGTCGTTGCTTCTCCGGGCTTATGCTCTCAAACTTGCTGACAAACAGTATCACAGTGGGTGCCAGTCCCATCTCAATCCCAACGTGGCTGATGTCGTAACCGGCCTCCAACAGCAATGGCTTGTAAGAATTAACCTTTCCCAGCAATTTGTTGACTTGATCGGAAGGCCACCCTTCTGTTTTAAAGTAGGTATTATTAATATTACGGAGCCGGCTCCGAAGGGTCTTTGTAAATGGTGTATCAATAAGATATACGACTGCCAACGCGATAAGCAGCAAACCGATAACGGTGAGAAACGATTTATATAGTCTTTTTATCATGCTTCCTACCGAGTAAAGTCTTTGAATCCTTTTCCTTCTTCCGCCAGTCGCACTAGCAGATCGGCCGGTTTCCACGCTTCTCCGAACCGGCTCTCAAACTCCCGGATGGTGGCAAGCACATTTTTGAGTCCCAATTGATCGGCATAGTGCATGGGACCACCGCGATAAATCGGCCATCCGAAACCAAAAGCCCAGATCACATCGATATCACTGGCGCGAATGGCAATCCCTTCTTGTAAAATTTTGGCGCCCTCATTGATCATGGGATAGATGCAGCGCTTTATGATGTCCTCATCGGAAAAATTCTGTTTTTCATCACCCTGCTTTTGGGCAAATTCCGCGATCATCTTTTCAACAACCGGGCTGGGTTTGGGCACCCGGCTGCCGGGATCGTAATCGTAGAAACCGGCGTTGGCTTTCTGACCGAACCGGCCCATTTCACAAAGCGCATCCCGAAGGGGAAAGCCGGTTGATTTACCCTTTTCCCAGCCAATGTCCATGCCGGTCAGGTCATCCAGTGCAAACTGCCCCATGGGAAATCCGAAATCAACCAGTGCGTTGTCCACCTGCTGCGGCAGGGCGCCTTCCAAAATTAGGTTATGGGCTTCACGAACGCGGCAGGCATACATGCGATTGCCGACGAACCAATAGCAAACACCGACCAATACCGCTGCCTTCTTAATCCGCTTGGCCATGGACATGGCGGTGGCGATAACACGCTTGGATGTTTTCTCACCTCTGACCACTTCCAGCAACCGCATCACATTGGCCGGGGAAAAGAAATGCAATCCGATAACGTTTTCCGGTCGCTGGGTAACCGAAGCAATTTCGTTGACATCCAAACCCGAGGTATTGGTGGCCAAAATGGCGTCGGCCTTGCAGATGCCATCAAGCTTGGCAAAGATATCTTTCTTAAGATCCATGTTTTCGAAAACCGCCTCGATGACCAGATCGGCATCGGCAACATCCTCCATGGAAAGACTGCCGGAAATAAGGGCCATGCACGCTTCGACGTCCTGTTGGGAGATTCGACCCTTTTTGGCGGTGTTTTCGTAATTGCGCCGAATAATTCCCAGCCCACGATCGAGGACTTCCTGACTTGCCTCGACCAAGGTGACCGGTATGCCGGCATTGGCAAAGTTCATGGAAATCCCGCCCCCCATAGTGCCCGCACCGATCACGGCAACCTGGTTAATGGGCAACTGGGGCGTGTCCTTGGGAACATCGGGAATCTTGTTGGCCTGTCTTTCGGCAAAAAACATATAACGCTGGGCCGCTGACTGGCTGCCGCTCATCAGTTTTTCAAACT
>JAFDDL010000572.1 GCA_019310865.1 Deltaproteobacteria bacterium
AGATCCAGGTTTCTGTGTCAAGATCGATTGTTGACCCGTCTGAAAGGGCTAAGGACCGCAGCTCACCAGTGGCGGTCTGATAAATCTCGGTGGAAACCGTGTTCGTCTGGATCAGCCATATCCCGAAGACAGCCAGCAGGACGATTGCACTCGCATAAATGGGGCGGGGTATGCGCAAGGATAGCAGCAATTCAAGGAACGATTTCCGTTTTTGCTTGGCGCGTTTCCGATCCATGCTGATTTTTTTTGCCAACGGGTGATCCTTTAAAACATCCGAGTCATCCCATAGCGCCTTCATCATATCGAAATCAGGTTGGCTCGCCGAATCTTCTTGGGTTGCCCAGCTGCGAAATTGGGTTAAGGTTTCAAGGGTTAGGGTTGATGTATCCGGTTTCCCAAACAAATCCTTGGCTTCGATAAATCTTTTCCTGCCCAGTCGGCTCTTTATTTTTTGGATGATATTTTTCATTATCACATCTCGAATTTTTTTTTCAATTCAAACAGAAAATGGGAAATATGTTTATTCACCATACTTTTTGAAATGGACATTTCTTTTGCAATTTCATTATAAGTCAGACCATGAAACCGGTGGAGCGTAAATGCCTTACGGCAATCTTCATTAACCGCCTCAAATACACATTGAAACATCTCTAACCCCATTTTTGACCGTGTAAGCCTTTCCGGCGACGCCACCGATGTTGCCACTGGCACATCGTCAAGAGGTACATGTGTATATTGGGATTTGGCTCGTTGGCTGCGGAATCGGTCTATGAGAATGTTGCTTGCAATTTTTCGTAAAAACGACAGAGAGGGGGGAAATTTATCTAAATCGGGATGCCGAACAAGTCGTAAATAGACTTCCTGGGCGACGTCTTCGATATCCTCTTTGGAATACAGGTGATGTGAGAGGTATTTGCACAGACCCGTATGGTAGTTTTTATAATAGGTGTTGATGATCTGATGCACCTTCGCCACCGGCAAAGATAAATGCTCGCCGTCGGTTTTCGGCAGTTTTCCGATTGCCTCTGCCACCTTGTCATCCTTAATGGTCAAATCCATTTTTTACCACTCGAGCAACATTTCGAGTGGCCCCTATATTATAATACGGAGTTGAAAGAAAACCGATCAATAAAAAATGTGAAAAATTTCAGAAAATCCATATCTATTTTATACAACGGCTTAAATAATAAAGGCAATCAACAATTTTTAATTTATCTGCGGTCTCATCAGAATCTCTCATAACTTCTTGTTTTCATGGAAATAAATATATGCACCTGCACCCTTCATCAAATGTTTTCATGCATAATTGATGGACTCGTAAAAAGTCAAAAGTCGCCGAGGCAAAAATGAACTATATTCATATAATTACAATGAGTTAAAGTCTGAATCGGCATTATATTCGCGTTTTGCTCTTTGAAAAATTAAAAAATGGCTGCACCTATCGGATTATACCCCATAGGAGACCTCTTCCGGTGCGAATCCGGCCATTCGGACCGCAGCTGCCCTCATGATGTTAACTCCGGCAGCTTTTAAGGTAGCACAGAACCGAACGGCTTTTAAGCCTCGCACCCGCAATCGCTTAACGCCGGTTTTTCTGTCGTACTCCGACATGGTTGCTTCGACACCGGCGCGCCACCGATAACGGTCTTTGAATTGATCTGTCTGCTCGTAAGCCCTTCGTTTTGCTATTCTCAGTTCTTTATCTGTATAACGAAGATAACAGAACTTTTTCCCATCTTTTACTGGGCAGTGTTCTCTTCTGGGGCAATCCTTGCATTGGTCTGAATCGAACGCGATTGTAACTCTGTTGTTCTTCCGTTTTATTTCCACCGGGGATTGGCCATTGGGGCATGCGACAATCGTGTCATTTTCAGATACTTCAAAATCAGAAAGACTCAGCTTGTCTTTTTTCGCAGTACCCATTGTCGGTGCGACCAGGTCCACACCTTCTTTCTTGGCATACTCGGCATTATCATCGCTGCCGTATAATGAATCGGCCAATAGTACTTCCGGCATCAAGCCCTGCTCCTTGGTGGATTCGATGGCGGGTATTAACGCATTGGCATCACTGTTGTGGGCTGGTTCGACATGCACTTCGGTGATAAGGTTGAGAGTATTTTTCTTGGCCTGTTCATCGTCACAAAAGGTTTCCATAATCTGTACCTGGTAACCTTGCCCCTTGTGACCACTGTATGTTGCATCGGGATCAGAGGGATTTTGCAGAGAATCTGAGGGGATCTCTTTGGGCTTCTTTACTTTTACCGGCTCTTTGGTATCCGATGGTGTTAAATTGCATTGTTCATTGAGAACACGTTGCATCAGTTTGTAGCTGTGCATGCTTGTTACTTCAGAGTGGGTTTTAAACTGCTCAACTAATTCATACAGATCCTTGCTGACATCAGAAAGGGTCTTTTGAGCAGCCGACGGCTTGACCATCGAGAAGCAACCCAGCGCTTTTTCCGCGAAATATTTATCAACTATCCGCTTCTCAACGGTATCAAAATAAGCGCGATGGCCCCGTTTTAAGTTAACAAGGAATTTATGCATGGTTTCAGTGAAAATGCAGATTCGCCCCAAGCGCCTCATGTTGGATTTGATGTGTACGGAATCAATGCGCTGTGTGCCTGTGTTAGTTTTGAAAATTTCGGCAAGTTTATCGGTAATGGCATCTAAGATCAATGCTTCCAGTTCATTTTCTGAAATCAGATAGCGGTTGTTCCACAAAGTCTTGGCCGATAGGTACTTGGCTGAGTCGGACTCTTCGGTAACATTGAGCGCATAGTGCCATTGGATGTTGTAAGCGAATTGACAAATTGTTTCCTGATCGGTCAGATCAAATGTTTGCTGAAGAACTTGTACGCCGAGTACGGCGTAGAGTTCTTTGGTTGGGCGGCCGAGAGAAGAATCGAAATGGGGCATTATGGCCCTTACGGGCAGCACAGGAAGGATCTCTTTTTGGAACAATCCCGCCCATGACTCGTCGAGCATTTGGCGCCGTTTGGGACTGAGAAAGGCCCAGGGATCGAAAATTTCGAGCTGTTTGTGGTTTTTGACACGAATCATGCTAATTCACCTGTAACATGCTGATTATTTACAGGTATATTTACCAAAATATCAATATAAAGTCAATAGAAAAATTTAAAATAAAGCAAAAATTTCAAAAGGTTAATCGATTGCGACTTTTTACGAGTTCATCA
>JAFDDL010000048.1 GCA_019310865.1 Deltaproteobacteria bacterium
CAGGCGCGCCATGGCGGTGCTCACTGCCATATCGATCATTTCGGAGCGGAAATTACGCTTTGCCTGGTTCAACTGGTTTTCAACTTTACGTTTAGTGCCCTCGATAATCATTCGACTCTGGGTGCGCGCCGAGTTGATTATTTTCCCCTTTTCCTTTTCACCCTTTCGAATCATTTTATCCTTGAGCGCAGCCAGCCGTTGATCGCCTTCGGCCAGCATCTTGCGGGCATCTTCGATCTTTTGGGAAGTTGAGGACTTTTGAGTTTCCAGCAGGCTGATCTGATTGGCCAGCTCTGCTTTTTGAAGCGCCAGAAAATTTTTCAAAGGTGTTTTGCCAAATTTGACGATAAAAAAGGTCAGTATCCCGAAATTAAGCCATTTCATGGCCATATCGTAGATGCTGCGCCAATTTGGGGACGCCTCTGCAGCCAGGGCATCACAGGCCAATCCCCCCACGCCGATAATTACCAGCGCCGAAAACAGAACCGGGCGCCAGCCTGTCTTTTTCAGTGTTCTCATGAGGCCAACCTCCGCTTCAACACCTTTTCCATGATTGCCACTGTCACAACCTCCGCCTCGTGTTCCAGATGATCTGTGGCGGTCTTAATCATGGTGTTCACCTCCGCCTCAGCCTGCCGGGCAATGTCTATTGCCTCCGCTCTTGCCGAAGTCAGTATATCCTCAGCCTCCCGGGCAGCGATGTCTTCAACGTCCTTTTTTGCCTGATGGGCCTCTTTTATCAGGGCGGATTCCCGGGTTTTGGCATCCTGGGTGACGACAGTCAGTTCCTTCTCGGCTGCGGCAATGTCCTGTTTGATACCTTCGATGAAGCGGCTGCGATCGCCCATGGTTTGTTGCAGGGGGCGAAACATGATCCGCTTGATGATAAACAGGAAAATCAGAAAGGAAATCAGTTGAATGATCAACGTCTCATTGATACTTATCAGCGCAATATTACTGACGATTTCCATGGGCACCATTCCTATCTCTTAACTTCAGACTACGAACAGTAGCAACAATGCAATTACCAGGGCGTAAATACCGGTGGACTCGGATACGGCCTGCCCCACCAGCATGGTTCGGGTTAACAAACCGGCTTCTTTCGGATTTTTTCCAATGGCCTCACACGCTTTTGCAGCCGCCATTCCTTCGCCGACACCGGGACCGATGGCGCCCAGGCCCATGGACAGACCGGCACCGAGAAACGCCGCTGCCTTTACAAGATCAACACCTTCAATAGCCATTTTGAACCTCCTCAAATCATATGAAACTTCATTAAGTTATGACGTTGTTAAATTATCTACACTACAAAGATCAAAATCAATGCGATTACGAGTGAATATATTCCCGTGGATTCAGCCACCGCCTGTCCCACCAGCATGGACCGGGTCAGATCGGCCGTTGCGCTCTCGTTCCGGGCGATCCAGGAGACCGTGGTCTGGGCGGTGTACCCCTCACCGATCCCCGGGCCGATGGCGCCGATTCCCATGCACAGCCCGGCCGCCAGAAGCGCCATGGGCGGCGCCAGGGCCGTGGTGGCGTCAAATCCCTTGAACATCAAAATAAAACTGACCAGAAGGCCATAGATTGCCGTGGTTTGTGTAACCGCTTGCCCGAGCAGCATGATATTGGTCACCGCTGAGGCGGCCGATGGTCTCCGGGCAACCCCCTCACAGCTCGCCCCGGCAACCAGCCCGCCGCCCAAACCGGAACCGATGGCCCCTAGCCCGGTGGCAAGGCCGGCACCTAAAATTGCCGCCCAGGTAGGCGAGAGCGGGCGACCGCTGAAATCCGTAAATATGAGAATAAACGATGTGACCAGCGCAAAGATGGAGGGTGTCTGACAAACCGCCGATCCAATGAGCATATTTGTGGTAAGCCGGTTGGCGGCTGAAGGCTGCCGTGACATGCCCTTGCAGGCTTCGCCTGCTGGAAAGCCCGAGCCGATACCCGAGCCGATGGCACCTAGGCCCATACACAGCCCGGCCGATAAAACCACACAGGCCGTTACAACGGAGCCGCTTGAAAAATTGGTGAACAGGAGAATCATGGCAACCACCAACGCAAAAATAGAGGCCGATTCGGCTATTGCCTGTCCCACGAGCATGGCTTTAAAAATTTCTCCGGATATTTTCGGGTTTCTCGAGATTGCGGCATTGGCTTGGGCCGCGGTATAGCCTTCACCGATGGCGGCGCCGATGGCCCCGAAACCCATTGCCAGGCCACCACCGATAAACGCCGCAACCCGAATCATGCTTTCTACGTCCCACTGCATAACTCATTTCACCTGAACTGAAATATAGACAACGGTTAACATTGTAAAAACAAATGCTTGAATGGTTCCAACAAATAATCCGAAAAACGCATTCAAAAACGGGGGCAGCAGCGCAGAGTATGTCAGATGCGATACCACCAGGATGATAATGGATCCGCCCATGATGTTGCCAAATAGTCGAAAAGAAATGGAAACCACCTTGGCCAGTTCACCAATGAGATTCAGCGGCATCATAAAAAACATGGGCTCAAAATAGGCGCTGATATATTTTTTAAAACCCTTGGCGCGGATCCCTGAATAATGGGCAATGACAAAGCCCATCATTCCCAGGCTCAACGGCGTGTTCAAATCCTTTGTGGGCTCGTCGAGATGGGGGAGGATACCCAGCCAATTGGACAGAACCAGAAACATAAACAGCGCACAGATCATGGGCGAATATTTTTTTGCCAGATCCTTCTCCAGTGCATCGTCGGCCAGGGCATAGAGGTTGGAAACCAGCAATTCACCCACCACCTGGATCGGCCCGGGCAATCGGGACCGACGCCGTGCGGCCAGGTATCCGAATACCAACAGGATCAGGATGACCACCCAAGTCATGGCGATGGCCTCGAGGTTGAATGTCATCTGATACCCACCAACGGGAATAATCAGTTGATGTATTTTGCCCAACTCTTCCATGGTTTTCGCCTATCCATCCTTTGAAAAAAGCAGAAGTTTGATTTGATCAGCTACAATCATCAGTTGCACCAGAAAAATTCCAACCACTGTGGCAATTAAATTAAACCCCTCATATTTCACGGCTATCACCACCGGAATGGCCAGCAGGATATACCGGAAAAATATGGAGGATATGGACATAAAAAAGGTTTTCCGCCTGGTTTTTCCCAGTTGACCGGGGATTGACCGGGCCATCAGAACAAAATTGATGACGCTGAAAAGGGCGCCCAGAACGATTCCCTTCCCCACCGCCTTATGACCGATCAAGATGGCTCCAAACCCTGCAAATATTGCAACCATCATGGCGAGAGAACCGTATTTTTTTTGTAAATCACGGGTTGGATTCAAGCTGTCAAGTCCCCATTTCCTGAGCCGCTTCCATTTTTGGGCGGCGCCATCACCCCCATAATCTGACGATAGACGGTCACCCCGCCACCGGCGATTCCGAGCAAAATAAAAACAGTGATGAAGATGCCTCGTGTTCCCAACCACTTATCCAATAGATATCCGATCCAGAAACAAAAGAGAACACACCCGGCCATTGTCAGCCCGAGTTGCATCGTGATGGTCAAGCCTTCGGACCACTGCTGATGTTTCTTTGGTTTCATGAGCATTTTGATGACATTCCGACCCCAAAAATGTTCGATAAATAAGGGTATTATAATACTAAACTGTATCGGTTACTCCTCTTTTGGTGATTTTTCAAGCCTAAATTCATGGTAATTTCGGTTTGAAATCCCTTTTATAATATCGTGAGACAAACATTTTCGTATCATTATATAATATCATGCCGTTATATTTTCAACGCATTGCCTTTTTCAAAACGGTTTGATTTATGATATGAATTATTAATGACATTATCTTCACGAGAAAGACTCAAACGGCTTTATGATCAGTTCAATGGCAACGACCATGTGCTCATTGCGATCAATGCCGATCCGGACGCCATTTCCAGCGCCATGGCGGTCAAGCGCCTGCTGTGGCGAAAAGTAGCCGAGATAACCGTGGCGCATGTGAATGTCATCAAACGTCCGGATAACCTGGTAATGGTAAGGCTGCTGGGCGTGCCCCTTGTTCACATGAACACAATCGATTTGCATCGCTATACCCGGGTTATCCTGGTCGATTCCCAGCCGAATCACCATCAAGGATTTTCGAACCTGGAACCTGTGGTGATCATCGATCATCATCCAGTCACTGACGCTGTGGCACCTTATCATGACATTCGCCCCAATTACGGTGCCACAGCAACCATTTTAACGGAATACCTTCGTGCGGCCAAAATACGGCCTTCTGCAAAGTTGGCCACCGGGCTGTTCTATGGCATCAAGACCGATACCGATAATTTTCAGCGGCAGGTGCTCATCGAGGATCTGCGGGCCTTTCAGTTTTTATTTCGATATACCAATCCGCAACTGGTTCGGAAAATCGAATACGCGGAAATTCGCCGTGATTTTTTGAAATATTATCGGTCGGCGCTTGACGATATCCGGATAAGAAAAGGGCGGGCCATTGTCCATCTCGGCTCGGTTGTCAGCCCGGACGTGTGCGTATTAATTGCCGATTTTTTCATGCGGGTTGACCGTGTTGAATACAGCATCGTATCCGGAGTCAATGCCGGTGTGCTGGTCGTCATTTTCAGAAATGACGGATTGCGAAAAAATGCCGGTATGCTCGCCAAGCAGAGCTTTGGTCGTTTCGGCAATGCCGGAGGGCATAAGAGCATGGCGCGTGCGGAAATTTCGGTTTCGGATCTGCCTCCGAGGCTTGATGCGACCAATGACAAACTGCTGCTCAAGTGGATTATTCACCAGATTGAATCCGGCGCAAGCAACTAGGAGGACCGTTGAAATCGGAAACATACAAAACCCGCATTACCATCCTCGGCTCGGGTACATGCGTACAATCTCTGGTGCGAAGCGCCTGTTCGGTATTGGTGGAAACCGGTGCCAGTAAACTAGTTCTGGACATGGGGCCTGGAACCATGCGTCGGCTTTTGGAAACCGGCAACACCATATTCGATATTAGTCATATTTTCCTCAGTCATTTTCACCCGGATCACACGGCGGAGCTGGTTCCATTTTTATTTGCCAACAAATATCCGGACGGCAACCGCCGGAAAATACCGCTTACCGTACTGGCGTCAAGAGGATTTAAGATTTTTTTCAAGGGGTTATATCAATCATATGGTGAATACATTGCCTTGCCGCCGGATCTGTTTCAGATCATCGAATTAAATCCCGAAACGCCGGAGAGATACCTAACCGATGATTTTTCGGTGCAGTGGGCTTCGGTTGCCCATCGGCCGGAAAGCCTGGCCTATCGGATTGCCGATACCTCGGGGAAATCCCTGGTCTATTCCGGTGATACGGATATGTCTGAAAATCTAGTTGCACTTGCCAAATCCACGGATTTGCTGATATGTGAATCTGCCTTGCCGGACTCATTGCGAGTCCCGGGACATCTCACCCCGTCCCTTGCCGGTGATATGGCATCCCGGGCCCGGGTGAAAAAACTGGTGTTGACGCATTTTTATCCGCAATGTGAGGGAGCGGATCTTGTGAATCAGTGCCGGAAAACCTATGGGGGACAAGTGGTTTTGGCAACCGATTTAATGCAATTTACACTGGGATAGGCTGAATCGAACATGCGCTATTATCCAATTAATCTGGACGTTGACGGTCGTAACTGCCTGGTTGTGGGGGGTGGGTCGGTGGGCACGCGTAAGGTCAAAACCCTGCTGTCATGCGGTGCCCGGGTTACAGTGGTCAGCCCAAAAATTTCAGCCGAGCTTAGGCGGCTTTTGGAATCCGGACAGATACAATTTATGGAGCGGACCTATCGATCCACGGATTTAACCAGGATGTTTCTGGTGTTTGGGGCCTCGGACAATGAGCAGCTCAACCGCCGAATCCATGCGGATGCAACACAGCGTAATATGTTGTGTAATATTGCGGACAAACCGGCCGTCTGCAACTTCATACTCCCTGCCATCGTGCGGCGTGGGGATCTGGTTTTGACCGTTTCCACATCCGGAAAAAGCCCGGCTTTTTCAAAAAAATTGCGAAAAGATCTTGAAAAGCAGTTTGGTGAAGAATATATCGAGTTTCTTCGGCTGCTCGGAGTGATTCGGGAAAAGTTGCTGGCCGAGAAACATGAACCCGAAGCGCATAAGACATTGTTTGAATCGTTGATAGAGCAGGGACTGTTGGATCTGGTGAAATCCGGCAATACACAACGAATCGACGCATTGCTACGGGATGTCCTGGGGGATGGGTTTGAATCGGATATTTTGCTAAACGGGGATGCGCAAACCCGGTAATTGTGAGGGCGGTGACCATGGACAAGTTTCAGTTTATCACCATATTTTTTTACATGCTCAGCACGGCAGGCTATGTCGCGTACCTGTTCTTTCAAAAGAACTACTGGCAGAAGGCCGGTTATGTTCTGCTGTCGGCCGGCCTGGGTTGTCACACCCTGTTTATCGTTCTTTCGTACCTGGGCAGCGGTTTGTTTCCCGGTCGGAATCTTCACCAGACCCTGGTGGTGGCCTGCTGGGCATTTTCCGGCATGTTTGTATTGATCCAGTACAAGTTCAATTTGAAAATCCTGGGGGTTTATGCCGCCCCCGTTGCGGCGGCCGTTATGATCATGGCCGCGGGGCTGCCCACGGCGACGGTTTCCAACAGCCCGTTTTTTAAAAGCTTCTGGTTGTTTTTTCACCTCATGACGACCTTTTTGGGTCATGCGGCCTTTGCACTGGCCTGTGGGGTGGGGGGGCTGTATCTGCTCCAGGAACGGGCCATCAAAACGAAGCAGCCGGGGTTTTTCTTCAGGCGATTGCCCTCCCTCAATCTGCTCGATAGAACCGGTTACGCCTGTATTGTTTCGGGTTTTATGATGCTGACAATCGGGTTGGTGGCCGGTGTGTTATATGCGAAAACCGCCTGGGGTAGATTCTGGAGCTGGGACTCCAAAGAAGTCTGGACCGCGATTGTCTGGCTGTTTTATGCCGTATTACTTCATGAGAGAATCGTGTCGGGATGGCGCGGGCGAAAGGCCGCCATCATGTCGATTGTCGGGTTTGGGCTTCTCTTGTTTACCTTTTTAGGGGTTAACCTGTTATTGGAGGGCCACCACGGAGAGTTTACACGGTGGTAAATCTTGACGAAATTATGAAACACATCGTCTTAATTGGATTAAATCATAAAACCGCCCCAGTGGCGCTCAGGGAATGCCTCGCGTTCTCAGAACCTCAGATTGCCCAGGCAATGGCAACGCTTCAGCAGGCGGCTGCGATCCAGGAGGTGTTGCTGTTTTCCACCTGCAATCGGGTAGAGCTTCTGATGGCAGTGTCAGACCGACCGGAAGCGGCATCGGTTGCCAAGCAGTATCTCGTGGACCACAAGAACGTGGCGCCCGGGCAATTTGAAGATGCCTTGTATCAATACGAGGGCGATGAGGCGGTTCGGCATGTGTTTCAAGTCGCTTCGAGTCTCGACTCAATGATTCTCGGCGAGCCGCAGATTCTGGGTCAAATGAAGCAGGCCTATCACATTGCCGCCAAGCAGAAACGCACGGGTGTGATCTTAAACCGGTTGATGCACCGTACCTTTTTTGTTGCCAAGAAGATCAGAACGGAGACGGGAATCGGTGATCATGCCGTGTCCATCAGCTATGCGGCCATTGAACTGGGGCGGAAAATATTCGGAGATCTGGTCGGGAAAAAGATTCTGTTCATCGGCGCAGGCGAAATGGCCGAACTTGCCGTCGAGCATCTGATGCGACAACAGGTGGGCCGAATATCCGTTGCAAACCGGACGTTTGAGCGTGGCGTTACACTGGCCCGGCAATACGAGGGTGAAGCCATTCGGTTTGAAGAGATATCGGAAAAGCTTGAAGATGTGGATATCATCATCAGTTCAACCGGCGCCCCTGATTTTGTGATCGGACACGATCAGGTCAAGGCGGTGATGCGCAGCCGGCGCAATCGGCCCTTGTTTTTCATTGATATTGCCGTTCCGCGGGACATTGATCCCAAAATTAACCGGTTGAACAATGTTTATCTGTACGACATCGATGACTTGAAAGGTGTTGTGGAGGATAATATTGAAGATCGACAGCGTGAAGCGATCAAGGCCCAGCGGTATATCGACGAGGCGGTCATTCAATTTCGAAGCTGGTATGAAAATCTTGCTGCGGTGCCGACCATTGTGGCGCTGCGCAGTCGGGTCCAAGCCATTGCTGACGCCGAGTTTACGAAAACGATTCAGGGCCTTCCGGACTTATCGGCGGATGCGCGTGAAGCGGTTTTGCGCATGAAAACTTCGCTGATCAACAAGATCATGCATCACCCCACCATCTTTCTAAAGAAAAATGGTTGCCATGGTGATAGATCGGTTTATCTGGACACGATTCGGAAACTGTTTAATTTAGATGATCCCGCAGATTAACCCTACCGTGACCAACGTTGGGGTTAACAGATCAAGATTGGAGGTACACGGTGAAAAAAACGGCATTTTTATTTCCAGGACAGGGTTCCCAAAAAATTGGTATGGGCAAGGATTTATATGATGCGTTCGATTATGTTCGGGATATCTTTCATATGGCGGCCGAGATCACGCAAATCAAGGTCTCTCAGCTCTGTTTTGAAGGGCCCATGGAAACGTTGACCCTAACGGTGAATTTGCAGCCGGCCATCACCACGGTGAATCTGGCGTTTCTGGCAGTTCTTGTACGAGCGGGTATCGTACCGGATGTCTCTGCCGGTCACAGTCTCGGGGAGTTCAGTGCGTTATGCGCCGCCAAGGTCGTATCCACGGAAGATGCCATTGGCCTGGTATTTAAGCGCGGGGAGTTGATGCACCGGGAGGCAACGAAACACCAGGGCGCCATGCAGGCCATAATCGGTCTGCCCATTGAAGTGGTCTCCGAGACGGTGGTCGAGGCGCAGGCCAAGGGGGTTGTTTCTGTGGCCAACCATAACATGGAAACTCAGATCGTTATCACCGGCGAACCCGCTCCGGTTGAGCAGGCTGCCGGTATGCTGGTGGAAAGGGGCGCCCGGGCGAAGCCGTTAAAGGTCAGCGGTGCCTGGCACAGCACGTTGATTCAGGGTGCTGAAAGCGATTTTAAATCAGTATTGGCGTCGGTTCCCTTCAATACACCGAAAACGCCGGTTATCCACAATGTCACGGCGGATACCTGCGAAGATCCGGATGAAATCAAAAGGCTCATGGCCCGGCAGCTATGTTCACCGGTTCGCTGGTATGACACCATGGGCAAACTGGTTGATAGAGACATCGAGATTTTTGCTGAAATCGGTCCGGGCAAGGTGCTCACCGGACTTGCCAAAAAGACGTTGCCGAAGGCGCATTCGGCAAAACTGTATGCCATAAACAGTCTGAAAGCTCTTGATCAGCTCTTGAATGAGATCTCGTAGTTTGATATTTACAAGGTATGGCTGCTGTGGTAAATAAATATATTCTCAGCTATTAGGAAATGGTAGGGAGGGCTGAAGATGCAGAAGAAAGATATCGAATATTTCAAAGAGTTTCTCTCAGGTCGTCTGGATGAGCTTTTATCACAGGCGGATGACACTGTATCCGATATGACGGATCCCAATGAAAACTTTCCGGACCCAACAGATCGTGCCTCATTGGAAGCGGACCGAAATTTTATGCTTCGAATTCGCGATCGGGAGCATAAACTGATCAAAAAAATAAAAGGTGCCCTGGATCGGATTGAAAACAGCACCTTCGGGATTTGTGAAGCCTGCGGGGAGGACATTTCCGTTGAGCGGCTCAAGGCAAGACCCGTGACCACCCAATGTATCGAGTGCAAAACAAAAGAAGAGGCTTTGGAAAAAGCGCTTGGAATCTAATCACATTGGGGCCGTTGACCTTCATATCCATACCACCGCGTCCGATGGCAGTCTGACCGTCAGGGAAATCTTTAGGCTCGCCCGGAAACTCAAGCTCGCTGCAATTGCCATCACCGATCATGATACCCTTGCCGGTACCATTGAAGCCCTGAACCAAGGTATTCCAAATGATCTGGGTTTTCTGACCGGCGTTGAAATCAGCACCCAAGCGCCTAAGGAAATATCGTTGTCAGGAAGTCTTCACATTCTGGGTTACGGTGTCCGCCTCAACGATCCGGATTTAAACGAAATTCTTACCAAGCTCAGAGAGTCGCGGGCCAATCGAAATCCGGCCATCATCGAACGCCTGGGTCAAATCGGCATCGACATCACGTATGCGCAATTGGCAAATTCATTCAAAGATGCCCAGTTGGGCCGCCCGCACATCGCCCAGCTTCTGGTTAAAAAGGGGTATGCCACCAGTATAAATGAGGCATTTGATCGATATCTGACCTGTGACACTCCGGGCTATGTGGAAAAATATCGGATCGATTGCCGCCGGGCCGTTGAGGCGGTTCGGCAAGCCGGTGGCGTTGCGGTGCTGGCCCATCCGGTGCTGCTGAATCTTTCCGATGCGCAGCTCGAGGCCCTGCTTGGAATGCTCACCCGGGCCGGCTTGAAGGGGATAGAAGTCTATTTTCCAGAGCATAGCCGTTCGCAGACGGCGCTTTACCAGTCCCTTGCCCGCCGATATTCTCTCATTGAAACGGGTGGTACCGATTTCCATGGCGCTGTGACACCCGACATACAGATGGGTATTGGCACCGGGGAACTCAGGGTGCCCTATTCAGCCTATGAAAATATCCATACGTTTTTAAATACCAACGACATGCTTTGATGAATGCGACGACAAATCTCAATGAACTTCAAGACTGCATCGGGTATGCCTTTAAGGACAACCAACTGCTGAGCCAGGCCTTGCACCATCGCTCCTTTGTCAATGAACTGACCGAATCCGATGCCCGGGATAATGAATGCCTGGAATTCCTGGGAGATGCCGTGTTGAGCCTGATCGTGGGCCACATGCTGATGAAGCGATATCCGGATTTCAAGGAGGGGGACTTGTCGCGTGTGCGAGCGGGTATGGTCAATGAAAAACAACTGGCTGAAATTGCAGTCCAAATTGATCTGGGCGCCTATTTGAAGCTTGGAAAGGGTGAAATTTTGACCCAGGGTCGGGAGAAAAAATCGATCCTGGCAGACGCCCTGGAAGCCTTGTTGGGAGCAGTGTATCTGGATGGTGGATTTGAAAAGGCCTTTGCGGTGGTACACAACCTGTTTACCGCGCAGGTCGAAGCGGCGGCTAAACCGGCAGCGCACCGCGATTACAAGAGCCGCCTACAGGAATTGATCCAGGGAAAGCACCACATGACGCCATGCTATCAAATGGTCGATGAGAGTGGACCGGATCATGATAAGACCTTTCGGATTCAAATCTCTTTGGGAGACCTGACTGCCGAAGGGTTCGGGAAAAGCAAAAAAGCGGCCGAGCAGGATGCTGCGTGCCGGGCCTTAGAATTGCTTGAAGCCGGCTGATCATGCCCAACTCAATAAAACCCCTGATTGTCCCCGTATTTATACCCAATGCCGGTTGCCCCCATCGATGTGTTTTCTGCAATCAATCAACCATCACCGGCATGTCCGCGGCCCATCTGTCTCCGAAATTTGTCGAACATCAGATAGAATCTTTTTTAGCCGGTTGTCGGATTTCGTCCCGAAGGGTCCAGATCGCCTTTTATGGTGGGAATTTTCTGGGGCTTGATAAATCGGATGTCATACGGCTTTTGTCTGTGGCCTCGGGTTATGTGACCAAAGGAATTGCCCACAGCCTTCGGTTTTCCACCCGTCCGGATACCATCGATTCGGATCGGCTTGAATCGATTTCCGGTTTTCCGGTGGCAACCGTGGAATTGGGTGTTCAATCCATGAACGACACGGTGCTCGCCCGGGCAAATCGTGGACATGGGGCTTGTGACACCCGCGCAGCGGTGACCTCGCTGAAGCGGGCCGGTTATGAAATCGGCCTTCAGCTGATGGTGGGACTACCCGGTGACACGGCGACTGCCTGCCTGCAAAGCGCCCGAGAAACTGTGGCGCTCAAACCGGACTTTGTTCGAATCTATCCCACCCTTGTGATAGCGGGCAGTGCGCTGGCGAGGTTTTATGCGCAAGGGCGCTACCGGCCATGGACGCTGGAAAAGAGTGTTTCCACAGTCAAACAAATGATGGGCGTATTTGCGCGAAATGCAATTCCGGTTATTCGCATGGGGCTTCAACCGACGGCCGACCTGATAGCGGGCAGCAGCATCATCGCGGGGCCGTTTCATCCGTCTTTCGGACATCTGGTGAAATCAGAGATATACTTTGATCGGGCCATGACCCAGATTCAACAGATCCGCGACCCGCTCGGGTCGCCCGTGACGCTTTGGGTGCATCCACGTTCGGTTTCCCAGATGCAGGGGCTAAACAAATCGAATATCAAGCGCCTGGCCCTGGCCTTGGATATTGAAACGGTCTCGGTTAAAGGGGATCCGGACGTGCGCGAGGGCCGGATTGTCATAAGGATCGGGAGCGAAATCAAGTAGACTCCGAAGACGAGCAAGTAA
>JAFDDL010000049.1 GCA_019310865.1 Deltaproteobacteria bacterium
AGCGGTTTTTCCTTGGCGTCTTTTGACTTGTCTTCCATTTCCAGTGGTTCTCCTTTCTCGGGCAGTCACCTGTGATGCAGGTGCCGCCCCCATCGAGTGATGAAATCAAAAATTTATGAAAAATAAATAAGTAACCCTATCATGTCAAGCCTTGGTTTGATTTTTTCCCGCCATCTCCAGAAACGGTCTGAACATATCCATGGGAAACGGAAAAATGGTGGTGGTGTTGTTTTCAGCCGCCATCTCACGCATGGTCTGCAGGTATCGAAGCTGCAATGCCACGGGATGGGCCTGAATGATGCTTGCCGCTTCCGCCAATTTGGCCGCTGCCTGGTACTCGCCTTTCGCGTTGATGATTTTGGCCCGTCGTTCCCGCTCCGCCTCGGCCTGTTTGGCCATTGCCCGCTGCATCTCCTGTGGCAGATCGATGTGCTTGAGCTCAACCGTGGCCACCTTGATGCCCCAGGGATCGGTATGTTTGTCGAGAATTTCCTGAAGCTCGGAGTTGATTTTTTCCCGGTCCGACAAAAGTTCATCGAGCTCCGCCTGGCCGCAGACGCTTCGCAGCGTTGTCTGCGCCAGCTGGCTCATGGCGTAATTGTAATTTTCCACCTCCACAATGGCCTTGGTCGGATCGATGACCCGGAAATAGATGACCGCATTGACCTTCACCGACACATTGTCGCGTGTGATCACGTCCTGGGGATCCACATCCATGGCCACCAGGCGCATGCTGACTTTTACCATCTTATCCACAACAGGAATCAAAATGATCAACCCCGGACCCTTGGCCTGGATAACCCGGCCCAGCCGGAATATGACGCCGCGCTCATACTCGTTGAGGATCTTGATGGCGGACCAGAGAAAAAAGAGAACGGGTATCAAAATATAGACGAAGTTAAACATGTGCATACCTCCTTGAATGATTAAGTGCTGAGTTAAGGTCTATCTAGTTCGGGGACGTTCGTCAGAATATAAGTTTCTGCATAGAAACTTATATTCTGACGAACGTCCCCCTTTTTTACTTTTATTAAACCACCTCCACTTCAACGATCAGATTCCGGACACCGGTCACCCGAACCCGGGTACCGATGGGAATGGCGGCCTGCGATACGGCTTGCCACAACTCGCCATGAACAAAAACCTTGCCTTCGGGATCAATGGCCTGGCGCACCACACCCTCCTCACCGATGAGCCCGTCTGCCCCGGTCCTGGGCTGAGTGACCTGAGCCTTGACCACCAGGGTTGTCACGGCAATGAAAAACCCGGAAACCAAAAACACCGTGGGCAGCAACACCTGCCAGGAAAGCCCCAGGCTGCCCGGCCCTCCTTTGAACAGCATCATGGATCCGAGCAACAGTGAGACGATGCCCGCCACCGTTAGCATTCCGAAACTTGTGACTTTTAGTTCCAGGATGAAAAAGACCAGCGCCAACAGAATCAGCAGTATCCCCGCATAGTTTACCGGAAGGGTTTGAAACGAAAAAAACGCCAGCACCAGGCAGATGGCGCCGATGACCCCCGGGAAAATCGTGCCGGGATGGGACAGTTCAAAATAAAGGCCGGCCATTCCGATCATCATGAGAATATAGGCGATATTCGGATCACTGATGGCCCTTAATATTTTGGTGCGCAGATTTTCCCTCACCGGTATGATTTCGGCTGCATCCAGCTTCAGTGGCCCTTTATCTGCAATCTCCCGGCCGTTGATCTGATCAATAAGATCCGTCAGGTCCTTTGCCACCAGATCGATGACTTTTTCCTCGAGGGCTTCGGTTTCGGTAATGGAAACACTGTCACGAATAGCCTTTTCGACCCAGTCGGCGTTTCGGCCTCGCTCTTGCGCAACACTTTTTGCATGGGCGACCATATCGTTAACGACCTTATCGGACATGGTCTCGTCGATTTCCTTTCCACCCATTCCCACCGGGTGGGCCGCGCCGATATTGGTCCCCGGAGCCATGGCGGCGATATCGGCAGCCATGGTAATCATGACACCGGCGGATGCCGCCCGGGCGCCACCGGGAGAGACGTACACGATAATCGGTATTTGGCTGGCCAAGAAGTCCTGCACGATTTGCCGCATCGACTCGGCCAGCCCGCCAGGCGTGTCCAGCTGGATAACCAGGCAGGCTGCATCGGCTTCGGAGGCCTTGTCAATGCCGATTTTGATAAACTCTGCCAGTCCCGGATTGATGGTCCCATTAATGGTCATCAGGTAGATGTCACCCGAGGCATGGGCCGGCCCGGTGCTCAAAAATACCAAAGCAATGAGGAGCATCAATCTGAATTTCATGATGACCGTTCCTTTTCAGATCGTTCAAGTTCACGCATGATCATCTGCATATCCGCCCAGACATCACGCTTTTTTCCCGGACTTCTCAACAGAAATGCCGGATGATAGGTGGGCATCAACTGAATGCCGTCGTAATCGAAAAACCGTCCCCGAAGCCGTGAAATCGGGGTTGTGGTTCCCAGCAGCGTCTGAGCGGCAAATTTTCCCAATGCACAAATGATATCCGGTCGTATGGACGCCAGTTGCCGTTTTAGAAAGGGCGAACATGCCTCAATTTCTTCCGGTAACGGGTTCCGATTACCCGGTGGTCTGCATTTAATGATATTGCAGATATAAACCCGGGCGCGGGTCAATGCCATGGCCTGGATAATTCGCGTTAACAGCTGACCCGCTGCGCCCACAAACGGCTCACCCTGCCGGTCTTCATCGAATCCGGGGCCCTCACCCACAAAAACAAGTCTTGCATCGGGATCGCCTACCCCGAAGACAATATGGGCCCGCGTCTTAAACAAGCCGCATCGCCGGCAGTCGCCCAGATCGCTGCGCACATCGTCCAAAGATTCGATCTCAAGGCCCGAACCAACCGCCGCAACCCGTCCGGTCCCCCATGTATCGAGATCGTTAAGACACGCTTGCGGGCATGCAAAACCGTCCACGCCGTTTTCAGCCATAACCAGCAGGGTGTTGCGGATATCATCCAGGGTATCCCATAGCGTGTCGGCGCTCATCATTTCTCCGAAGCAAGACGGACCACAATCTCGTCCAGAAGGGTGTGCGCCACATTCTCTTTTTCCATCATCGGCAGCATTTTCTTCGTTCCATCGGAAAACAGGAAAGTGACCTGGTTGGTGTCCGCGTTAAAACCGGTCCCCGGTTTTCCAACGATATTGGCAACGATCATATCCAAATTTTTCCGGGCGAGCTTTGATGCGGCGTTTTCCACCAGCGACTGCGTTTCGGCGGCAAAGCCGATCAGAATCTGATTTTTTTTCCGCCGACCGAGTTCAAGCAAAATATCCGGATTCTTCTCGAGGTGAATCTGCATGTCGTCCCGGTCTTTTTTCAGTTTATGATCGGCGGGATTGACGGGGCGATAGTCGGAAACCGCAGCCGATTTAATGATGATTTCCGCATCATCGAAGTGATCATCAACCGCTTCGGCCATCTCAGCTGCAGTTTGAACGCTCACGACGGTCATATGTTGCGGCATGGGCAGGGCGCTGGGACCGGTGATCAGCGTGACCGCCGCCCCTCGGTGCTCTGCGGCTCTGGCCACGGCATATCCCATTTTCCCCGACGAATGGTTGCTGATATACCGCACCGGATCAATGGGTTCCCGGGTCGGGCCGGCCGTTACGACAATGCGTCGACCTTTCAGGTCCTTGGACGTCAGACGGTAAACGATTCTGTCGAGAATCGACTCGGGTTCGGCCAATCGACCCGGCCCGGTGGTGCCGCATGCCAGCTCCCCGGAGCCGGGGGTCACAATCAATCGGCCGTCGGCCTCCAGGGTGTCGATGTTACGCTGGACCACCCGGTTGTCGTACATATGAACGTTCATGGCCGGGCATATCACCACCGGTGCCGTGACGGCCAGCATAAAGGTGCTCAGGGCGTCGTCGGCAATCCCATTGGCCAGTTTCCCGATCACATTGGCCGTGGCCGGTGCAATGACGACCCCGTCGGCCTGTTCGGCCCAATCGATGTGGCGCATGGCCGCATCGGATTGCTGCGCAAACAAATCGGAAAATACCGGGTGGCCCGACAGGGCTTCAAACGTCATGGGGCCCACAAACCACTTGGCGTTCGGGGTCATGATGACCCGAACATCCGCCCCCTGCTTTTTTAGCAACCGAAGCAGCTCAACGCTTTTGTAAGCCGCGATGCCCCCGGTAACGCCCAGAACAATTTTTTTATCTGTCAGTATAGAAGCCATTATTTTCCACTGCCGTTTATCAGTTTTCTGATTCGCTGCAGGCGACCGTACCGACCGGTCAATTCGATCCATTCGGCCATCAGGTCAGCAAGCCGGTCGAGCCGACGCTTCCCGTCCGACAGTTTTTCTTCAATGGATTCCAATTCATTTCGGTATCCTGGATGGCCCGACTCCCGCTCCAGAAGATACCGATACACGTCTGCGGCCTCTTCAAAATATCCCTGTTGGGTCAGATACTTGGCCATGGTCGGGGTGTAACGGGTCTTGGAGATCATTTTTTTCCGTTCATCGATGATTTCATTTTGATAATAATCTCGTTTTTGCTCACACCCCCCAACTCCTTTCGGGCAACCGCTTCGATATACCCGGGATCGTTTTTCAATCGCTCCATTCGGCGATGCAGGGAGATATTTTGCTGAAAAACACGCTCATTTTCGACAGCAAGCCGATCGTGCTCCTGACGCAACAACAGCAGGTCGCGCAATCCGTGGTCTCCGTAAACAATCACCAGCATCATTGAAAAAAGAACCACACCGATGATGCATGTTGTGATAAGGGCCTTTGGTTTTAACATAAACAAAACCATAATCGAAATGGTGGGCGGCGTCAATGCATCAATGGACCTATTGCCCGCTAATGAATTATTAAATTTTGGGGGAAATCATTCATTTTCCCTTGACATCGGCTATTCGATTGAGTATCCAATGCCATTTATTACACATGTGTCTTACCATGAATTAGATTATGGACGCATCTTTAAAAGCGTCAGGATATTGATCAGGATATTGAAAGGAGCAGATAACAGTGGCGAACCATAAATCGGCGATAAAAAGAGCCCGCCAGAGCGAGGATCGACGTGTGCGAAATAAGGCCACACGGACCCAGGTAAAACATGTTGTCAAGCAATTACGCCAAGCCGTGGAGTCGCAATCATCGGAAGCGGCGGCCAAACAAATCCACATCGCCCAATCGATCATCGATAGGGCCGCCAAGAAGGGTGTGCTTCATCCAAAAACCGCTGCGCGCAAAATCTCCCGCTTGACCAAGACCGTCAATTCGCTGTAGCTAAAAATTGTCCGTCAACCTGTAATAAATCCGTTCAGCAAGTCGCTTGGAAAGTAGTTTGATGGCGGCTTTCTTGTTTTGCTCGGTGGCGGCCTTATCGGGCAGCACAACATATTCTTCATTTTCTATCATGTTGTCGGATTGCCACAGGAGCTTCCCAACGGGATCGGCAAGTTGCAACGACACCGTCATCGTAACCCGCCGTTCCTGGGCTGTAAGGGTGCTGCGTCTGGATATGGATCGGGTGCGGATTGATCGAATAACACCGGATAGGTAAGCATCAGCGCGGGCGGATTCACCCGTAAAGATTTTGCCGTTCCGTGTCAATTCATAGATAATGTCATTGTTGACAATGCTTTCCAGTCCCGTTTCAGCGGTTCGATTATCCAAACCGGCAAGGGAGACGCTTTGAACGCCCGCCGGCAGTTCGCCGGACCCGGCAAATCGGTACCCACAACCCAAAACCACCACAATCAGACTGGCACAGACCCATTTTTTCCACACCGACGCCATGCATCTCTCCTATGGGCTCGCGCAGGAAAGCGAACCCTATACAACGATATTGACCAGTTTCTTTTTCACCACGATTACCTTCCGGATGGTTTTGCCCGTGATGAATGATTGCACGCGATCATCAGCCAGCGCTTTTTCCTCGATCATGTCATCGGTGGCATCCACCCCGATGGTAAACCGGCCCCTGAGTTTACCGTTTACCTGCACAACGATCAGCAAGTCGTCCTTTTCCAGGGCATCCTCTCGATAAGTCGGCCAGGGGGTATTCAAAATGCTCCCGGACTGACCTAAAATTTCCCAGATCTCTTCGGTAAAATGGGGAACAAACGGTGACAGAAGCACCACCGTCGTCTCCAGGGCAAACCGGCACACACCGGCATCATGGGCATCTTTTTGCTGTTTAGGATCAACACCGTACATGGCGTTGACAAGCTCCATGATGGCGCTGATTGCCGTGTTGAAATGGAACCGATCTTCAATATCGTGGGTCACCTTTTGAATGGTCTGATGTGCCTTTTTATAAAGATCGCGGACCGGCCCCCCGGTTAAAGATTTCGCAGAGCCTTCGAAGGGTGAAACCGGTTTGATCACATCCATCCACTGGTAGGTCAGCCGCCAGACACGGTTTAGAAAGCGAAACCCGCCCTCGACTCCCGATTCGCTCCATTCCAGATCCCGTTGCGGTGGGGCGGCGAACAGGCAGAACAATCGGGTGGTGTCCGAACCGTATTGGGTCATCAAGATGTTCGGGTCCACCACATTCTTTTTGGATTTGGACATTTTTTCAACCCGGCCTACGGTGGCCTCACGGCGACATTTTACACATTGGTGCCTCTCATCGACCATCTCCGACTCATCGGGCAGCAAAAATCCATGATCCGGACATGAAACCGTCTCCTTGCACACCATGCCCTGGGTCAACAGCCGAGTGAACGGCTCCTTATAGGAAACCAGACCGAACTCCTTGAGCACCCGTGTAAAATACCGCGAATAGAGCAGGTGTAAAATGGCATGCTCCACCCCGCCGATATACTGATCTGCCGGCATCCAGTAATTCACCGCCGCCTCGTCGAACATGCCCGCGTCACAGCGAGCACTGCAATAGCGCTCAAAATACCAGGATGACTCAACAAAGGTGTCCATGGTGTCGGTTTCTCGCCGGGCATCCTCGTTTCCGCAGGTCGGGCACACGGTTTTATAAAACGCCTCGAGAGCCGGCAGGGGTGATTTACCACCTTCAAGCAGGTTGGCGTCTTCGGGCAATACGATGGGCAAATCCGATTCGGCTGCCGGCACAATACCACAGGCCGAACAGTGGATCATTGGAATGGGCGTTCCCCAGTAGCGCTGCCGGGAGATGCCCCAGTCACGAAGCCGGTAACTGACCGTTTTGCGCCCCAGTCCCCGATCATCCAGGTAGGCGGCGATATCATCCAGGGCCTGGGTGTTGGCAATGCCGTTAAAGGGATCGGAATTCACCAGAAACCCCTCACCGGTATAGGCTTCGGTCATGGTGGCCGGATCGAGGGGATCGCCCTCGGGTTGAATTACCACGACGATGTCGAGATTGTAATTTCGTGCAAACTCAAAATCCCGTTGATCATGGGCGGGTACGGACATGACCGCACCGGTTCCGTACTCCATCAGGGCGAAATTGGCCGTAAATATCGGAATGCGCAAACCGCTTATGGGATTGATGCAGTATGCGCCGGTAAACACGCCTTCCTTTTCGTGTTGTTCAATGGCCTTGCTCGATCGATCCTGCCGGGCCATCTTCTCGATAAACTGTTGAACCACGGAAGCCTGGGGCGTTCCAGCCGCCAATTTGGGCACCAGCGGATGCTCCGGTGCAAGGCTCATGAAAGTGGCGCCGCACACGGTATCCTGCCGGGTGGTAAACACGGGAATGACCTCGTCGCTGTTTTCCACGGCAAATCGAATTTCAGCACCGATGCTTTTTCCGATCCAGTTTTTCTGCATGCTCAAGACCTTCTCGGGCCAACCCGGCAGCTGGTCACAGTGAACCAGCAGGTCTTCGGCGAAATCGGTGATTCGGAAAAACCACTGCCACAGCTTCTTCTGGACCACCGAAAAGCCGCAGCGCCAGCAGTTACCCGCTTCCACTTGCTCGTTGGCCAATACCGTCCGGCAGTCCTCGCACCAGTTTACAAACGATTCTTTTCGGTAGGCCATGCCCTTTTCATACATCTTGATGAAAAGCCATTGTTCCCACCGATAGTATTCCGGTCTGCAGGTGGCGATTTCCCGGTCCCAGTCATAGGAAAAGCCAAGACGCTTGAGCTGGCCGCGCATGGAGTCGATGTTGCTATAGGTCCATTTGGCAGGATGGGTATTGTTGGCAATGGCTGCATTTTCCGCCGGCATCCCGAATGCATCCCAGCCCATGGGATGCAGCACGTTAAATCCCTGCATCCGTTTGTACCGGGCCGTCACGTCGCCGATGGTATAATTGCGCACATGTCCCATGTGTATGTTGCCGGACGGATAGGGAAACATTTCAAAAACGTAGTATTTTTTCCGATCCGGTTCCTCTTTTACCTTGAACAGTCCGGTTTTCTCCCAATTATCCTGCCATTTTGCCTCAATCCGCTTGGGATCGTATCTAGCGTCCATCCGTTGATCCTTAGTTTGTGCCCATCCACAACCGGCATCGGAGTCTCGCAAGCTCGCTTACCTACGGCCCAGGGCGGCGTTCGCACATTTTTTCAATCCTCGGAATAGGCATACTATGCCTGTGGTTGAAAAAATGCTGCGGCCTTGCCCTGGGCCGTATGCTACCAATTCTGGATGCGCACGAGTTTACTGTTTAACGTTTTAACCGCCCCTCTAACCACAATATTCGCTAAATAGCAAGGCTTGGGATACCGGTAGGCAGGGTAACCGCTTGAAAATCGTTTGACTTGTGTCTAACAATTACATATTTATGAAAAATTAAACTAAATACCCTATAAAGAGGACTGAAACAAACTGCCTATGAGCAAAACAATTTTAATCAATGCCGTTGATGCGGAAGAGTGCCGGATCGCCTGTGTCAAGGAAAACAAACTAGAAGAATTTCACATCGAAAGCGCTGCCCGTGAAATCACCCAGGGCAATATCTATAAAGGAATCATCATACGGGTCGAACCCAGTCTACAGGCGGCCTTTGTTGATTATGGCGCCGATCGACACGGTTTCCTGCAAATCCACGAAATTCACAGCGACTATTATCAGGCCGGTGGCGGCACCGATCGCAGCATCAAATCCAAAATCAAGCGCGGCCAGGAGCTCGTTGTCCAGGTAACCAAAGACCCGGTCATGAAAAAAGGAGCGATGCTCACCACGTACATATCCCTTGCGGGTCGCTTCCTGGTGCTCATGCCCGGCAGCAAAAACCGGGGCATATCCAGGCAAATCGAAGACGAGGCCGAACGGACGCGCTTGAAAGAGATCGTCGAGAACCTGAAACTGCCGGAAGAATTCGGCCTCATTCTCAGGACCGCCGGGGGAACGTGTACGAAAGGGATGATATCCAAGGATCTTCGATATCTCATGCGGCTGTGGAAGACCATCCAGAAAAAAGCGGTCCGCGAGCCGGCACCGACCCTGATGCACAAGGAGCGAAATCTGTCCGTACGTTCCATTCGGGACTACTTTACGCCCGATGTCACCGAGATCCTCATTGACGATGAAAATATATTCAAGGAAGTCAAAGACTTTGTCAGTATCATCTCGCCCAAGCACATCAATCTTGTCAAGCAATACCAGCAGGATCAGCCGATTTTCACCCGGCACAACATCGAGCAGCAAATCGCATCCATCTTTGAAAGCCGCGTCAAATTGAAATCGGGCGGATCCATCGTCATCGAACAAACCGAAGCCCTGGTTGCCATTGATGTCAATTCCGGCAAAGCCACAGGCCAGAAAAACATCGAAATGACCGCCCATCGGACAAATCTGGAAGCTGCCGAAGAGATTGCCCGACAGCTGCGATTGAGAGACCTCGGTGGCCTCATCGTTCTCGATTTCATCGACATGAAAGATTCCAAACATAAAGCGGAACTTGAAAAGACCGTCAAAGCCAACCTGCAGCACGATAAGGCCCGAACCAAGGTCGGTCGGTTGTCTCAATTCGGCCTGATGGAGATGTCCCGGCAGCGGCTGCGGCCCTCCATTGAATTCGGCAGCTACCAAACATGTCCCCACTGCCGCGGAAAAGGCATGACACCTTCCACGGAAACCTTGAGCCTTCGATTTTTGCGGCAGCTTCGAATGGAAAGCGTTCGGCCGAAAATTTCACGGGTAACCGGTATGGTTCCCATCGCTGTGGCCGTCTACCTGTTAAATAACAAGCGAAAAGAGATATATGAACTGGAACAGACGTGTGGTGTTGAGGTTCACATCGAAGGAAACCCGGGTATGGTCCCGGGAGACTCCGAGGTAATCTGCAAATAAGTGAGCGAGCAGCGCTTGACACCGCTTCGGGATTTTATTACGAATCGGTAATTTTCTTTATTGTATATTTTATGCGACGTTGGAATTGAGTGACCGTTTTGTAAACGAAACCAGATCAAATCTGGAAATCCAAAACTTGGGGAAAAACGGATGTCTGGAAAACAGTCCGTCAATGCAAATAATCTGCTGGCGCTAATAGTCGTCGGTGCATTTATTTTGACCATGGTTGCCGCCGGTATCACCATCTGGAAGCGAAAACAGGCCGAAAAAGCGCCTGAAAAAGTCGAAACGACCCAGCCGATGCCCATTCAAAGCCAACCGATAATCGAATACCCCGACGCGGACACCACTGAGCAAGCCACGCAATTAACCGAAGCACGCAAAGCGTCCCTGGGAATTGAAAACGGGGTTGACTTGATTGTAAAATCCGATGAGGCGCTTAAAATCGGTGACGTCATTGTCCCCATGAAGGAAATATTGGACCGGATCAAACTGAAACGGGGCGATATTCTCGAAAGCGACATCGTGCAACCGCCCATCTCCCCTGTGGAAAAGGCGCCGGAAAATGGTGCAGCGGACGCCTATGGTATTTATGTGGTTCAACCCAGTGACAATATCTGGAATATCCACTTTAAATTTCTGCAGGATTACTTTAAAAATCGAGGGATCTCATTGTCTCCTGCCAGTGACGAGGCCAGGACTAACGGTTCCAGTTCCGGAGTGGGTAAACTCCTGAAGTTTTCGGAAAACATGGTCTACATCTATAATGTTCGCGACCGAAAACTGGCTGTGGATCTGAACCTGATTCACCCGCTGACCAAGTTGGTGGTGTTTGACATGGGACGCGTTTTTTCCCTTTTGGAGCAGATCGACTACGAACGTGTCAATCGGATCGACTTTGACGGCGACATTATTTGGATCCCGGCCAAACAATAAATGTTTGACCTCTCGTCATGAATCGAGTATATCTGCGCCGATTTTGTTTTCTTTTTAATAATTTTAATATTTAGGAGGGACCATTTTGATTAATATCGCACATGCAATGGGCCAAGCCGGCGGTGGCGGCCAGGCGGGCGGGGGGGGATTCTCGGCACTCATTCCACTGATTTTGATGTTTGTGATTTTCTATTTCCTGCTGATTCGCCCCAAACAGAAAAAAACCAAAGAACATCGGCAAATGGTCCTGAACCTGAAAAAAGGTGATAAAATTGTTACGGGCGGCGGCATTCATGGCCGTATCACCGGCCTTGACGAGACCACGTTGACCGTTGAGATTGCAGACAAGGTTCGCGTTAAGGTGAATCGGGGTAATGTGTCCGCAATGGCACAACCGGCTGCCAAACCACAGGCACCAAAAAAATAATCAATCCGCCTGGTCGACGATTCCGTGATTCACATTTCCGGCCCCGGAAAGTGGCGACGTAAGCCGTTTTCGGGGCTTTCCTATGAGTCGGTGAATCGCCCCTGAAGCGGCTATTTGAAAGAAAGGAGCAGGTCAGTTGAAATCGATTTCGTGGAAAATGGTAGTGGTTGTGGGTGTTATCGTGGCGGCAGTTATTTACACATTGCCGACAATCCAGCCATCCCTGTGGCCCCATAAGAAAATCAATTTGGGACTCGATCTACAGGGCGGTATGCATCTGGTTCTGGAAGTGCAGTCGGATAAGGCGGTGGAAGGCACCATTGACCGCATTGTCCAGGAGATGAAGGGTCTGCTGAAAAAGGAACGCATCCGTTATAAACGTGTCGAACGCGTCAACAACAATCAGCTTTCCATCCTGATTAAAGGCGACAAATACATAGAGCGATTCGAACGGTTTCTGGAAGAAGAATTCCGGGAGCTTCGACAACAGGATCGAAACCGGGACGGCGACCTATTGACGCTGGTGATGGACCTTCCGGACAGGGAAACCACCCGAATTAAAACCATGGCCGTGGACCAGGCCCTGGAGACCATTCGAAACCGAATCGATCAGTTCGGTGTCAGCGAGCCGGACATTCGACGTCAGGGTGAACAGCGTATCCTGATTCAGCTTCCGGGCATCAAGGATACACAGCGGGCCAAGGAACTGCTCGGCCAGACAGCAGTGCTGGAATTCAAGCTGGTGGACGAGAACATTGATCCACGCCAGGTGGAAAAAGGCGGCAACCTGCCACCGGACACGCAGCTGCTCTATCGGGTGGAGGTAGACCCGAATACCCGCCGCGTGATCAAAACGCCCTTTGTGCTGAAAAAGAAAACCCTGCTCACCG
>JAFDDL010000573.1 GCA_019310865.1 Deltaproteobacteria bacterium
TAATGTCAACAACAAATTGTGATTTCCCCGATCGGAAAACAAACCTACATATACCTATGTTTCAAACGAAGCGGGGGATGCAGGATAAGCCACTGAATTTCATTGGTATCTTATCCTAAAACAGATAGCGCTATGTCGTTTGAAAATGTTGACTTTTGAAAAATATCCGTAACTAACATTTACCAACATTCTGAAAAGCCAAATCGTGTCTGTGCGGACAACAGGGATTTGCTGGCCCATGAGATGGAAACACCACACACCCTGCTGCACTGATTGATTATTCTCTGGTGATACAAGCAGGCGGGTGGTTTCTTAATATGTCCGGTTTTGGCGATCTTGAAAATATAGGCGTTAATAGGTTTACGAAAATCCATCTGGACAGCTTCGCGCAACAGAGAAGGCAACACCCCCACGCGCGATGATATCAACCACGCCATCCATGATATGGTCGCCAAGGTTGCTATAAAGCCCAAACGATAATAACATAGCCGTACCCACAAATGGGAAGGGTGTAAAAATATGAAACTCGTTTTGAATCCGATATTGGTTATGGTGGCGCTTGTGATGATGGTGGTTGTGACGGCGGGTTTTTGTGAAGAGAGCACAGAAAAACAAGACACACCGCAATACACAGCCAACAATGGAAGCTGGGCCCACACTGAAAAGACCCGGGAAGAACTGAAATGGGACAACTTCAACTGCATGGCCGAGGGCAAAGAATACTTATCAACACATGGGGGGGCTTACGCGGACATTGAAAGTTACTGGACACGGTGCATGGAAGACAAGGGCTATGTGAAAGTTTACAAACCCGACGACAGATCGTATTGACCGAACACCCGCATTGTTGGCGGTGGGAAATGGGATTTGGCTGGCCGGAGCCAATGGTGGCGTGACCACCGGGGACAGCACTACGGGGGGAATATGAACCACGTGTGGAGGACGAACAGTTCAGGCATCCCGAATAAAGTGCCTAATGCGCGAGAGGATATGCGAATTTTCTCCCACGACAACGCGCACGCGGGATGACAACACCGATGATGGTCGCGGGGGGCTATGAAATTTCACAAGGCTGCGGATACACCAGGGGAAAGAGAGACCCTGAGGGGGCTGAGTGGTGTGTACGTGATCATAGAGTCATTAGACCCTGAAATCGGAAAGGGTGGATTGACAACTGCTCAAATAAGGACAGACGTAGAACTAAAATTACGGTTGGCCGGCATAAAAGTGTTAACTGAGAAAGAGTGGCTACAAACCACTGGGAGGCCGTTCCTTTATGTGGATATACACGCATTTAAATTTGATACCTCCGAAGTGTATATTTATCACATAGGAATCCAAGTTTACCAGGAAGTGGTTCTAATTAGAGCCCCCCAAGAAGAAATCTTTTCGGCGACTTGGAAAACTTGGGTGTTGAGAAAGAGCGGTCACATAGAAGACCTTCGGAACAGAACTAAAGACGGCATGGACGTCTTTATCAACACCTACCTGTCAGTCAACCCAAAATGATAGTGCGTGATAGCATCATTGTATTTATTAAAGAATGGAGATGAGGGGGCTCGAACCCCTGACCTCAGCATTGCGAACGCTGCGCTCTCCCATCTGAGCTACATCCCCATGTTTGGATGCGGTTTATAACAGATTGCGGGACACCGGTCAAATTAAAAAATACAGCGGGTAACGCCTGCGCTTGAATTTGGAATATTGGAGGGAGATAAATGAGTTATTCCATTGAGTTGAAGGATGCTTTTAAACAATTTACTTTAGATCAGGACAAGGTCATATCGCCGGAAGAAACTGTCTCCAGATTCAAGGAAAAGTTGAAATCAGTGGACTTGGATATTCTCGAAAGCGTCGTGCGAATCGACAATGGCCGTCTCGATATTCCCGTATATTTCAGCATCTGCGGACAAGACGCGCAATCGATCATCGGCACCCAGAAACAGATGGGAAAAGGTGCAACACCGCAGCAGGCGCATGCCAGTGCGGTTATGGAGCTGGCGGAGCGCTTCAGCTTTTTCAGCTTCTGTAAAAACCCGGATAATTTCAAGACTGCCACCCACCAGGATCTGAAGGAAAAGAAGATCGAATTCGATCAGATTGCAAAATCGGTCCACGACGAATCAGATGATCTGGCCATCAGTCGCGAATTTTATGAAACCCTTCCCATGAAATGGACTCGGGCCTATAATCTAACCCGCCGGGAGGCCGTATGGGTCCCCTTTGACTGGTTCTTTACCATCAATGAATTCAACGGCCCTTCTGCCGGCAATTGCGTTGAAGAGGCGGTTTTACAGGGGATCTGTGAAATCGTGGAACGTCACGTCTGCTCGCTGATCAGCCAGGGTCAAATTCGAGTACCGGCCATTCGCCCCGACTCGGCCATGGACCCCATGGTCAACGAGATGCTGAAAAAATACAACCATGCCGGCATAAATGTTTATTTGTCCGATTTTACGCAAGATATGGGCATACCGTCAGTGGGTGTCATGGCTTATGACCCCGGCAGTTTTCCGGAAAAGAGCGAAATCGTTTGGACCGCCGGCACCACCCCCTGCCCCGAAAAGGCCCTGAGCCGGGCATTGACCGAAACAGCCCAGCTTGCCGGCGACTTCAACACGTCATCCAATTACGTGGCCAGCGGCCTTCCCAAGTTTACCCAGTTGAAAGACGCTCAATACATCCTGTCTCCGGCTCGGTCCGTGACCGTGGGCGACCTGCCGGATCTATCGAACAACAACATCCGCATCGAAGTCGAAAACTGCCTTCAGGCGCTCTCACAGAGAAATATGGATGTCTATGCAATCGACACCCGCCATGATCGCCTGGACATTCCGGCATTTTATACCATTATTCCCGGATCGCATTTCAGGGAGCGCGCGCTGGGCACCAGTGTGACCATGTTCTGCGCCAAAATTATATCGGAAAAAAACCCGCCGTTTTTGGCATTTTCAAAACTCCAGGAAATGGACAAGAAACTGCCCGGAAAATATTTTCTCCAGTTTTACATGGGAAATTGCCTGCTGTCATTGGGAGACCCGGAAAGCGCATTGAAGCATTTCAACAGCGCAGTCGACCTGGATCCAACCGACCAGGATATTCCCACACTGTATTCCTATATGGGCGTTTGCCTCAAAGACATGGGCAAATATCGAGAAGCCCTGTCGGTCCTGCAACGCGGCGCCGAC
>JAFDDL010000574.1 GCA_019310865.1 Deltaproteobacteria bacterium
ATCCCAAGATGCCGCCAAAGGCGATATAGGGACCTGTCAGGTCGGTTTGTGCCACCTCATGAAGCACCGGCACGTGAACCGGACCGGAATTGAGCGGATGGTCCACCGGGATGACCGGGTCGCATTGGCTGATATTGATGGGCCATGATGTCCCAGGCCAGGCCGTCCTCGCTGTCCTTGAACGAATGCTCCGGCAGGATGGGGTTCATGGGATCGCAGGTTTCATCCGCCGGGACCGGGTTCGGCCACGACAGCCGGGCGTACCGGTCCGGATCAAATGCCTGGAGCGCTTTCACGCAGACGGGCTTCATGGTAACAATCACAACCGCATCCCCGTTTTCGAGAAAGTACTCCCAGCAAGAATGCCACATCAGGGGAGCATCATGTCCCCTGGACTGGTTGCTGAAGTTCACGACAACGTTTCCGCTGAAGTTTTTCGGATCGGTGGGACGACGCACAAGAATCCGGTTGGTATACGGGAAGTCGGGGTGCCAGATTTCGATCTCAAAACTATCATCGAAACGATACACATTGGCGGCCCCGCTTATAAAATATTCTTCCTCCACATATCCATAGGATGAAAGGTCCAACGGGACCTGCTGCCGCTGGACCTGGCAAAACGGTTTGGAATCTTCTGTTACCGGGGTCGGGCCGGACACATCGGGAATCCTCACCTTCGCTACGGCAACGCTATATTTTCCCCAATGCGCCATTTCACATTGCCTAAAAAGTGAAAACCTTCGAACCACTTCCTGATGGCAAAGAAGCAGTTCGAAGGCGAAAAGGGTTTTAAGCTAATTTCAGTTTAACAATTTTAGAACCTGTATCCAACGCGGACACCGTACCGCCTGGCATCCATACTATAGTTTACAGCTACGCCACCTGGAAAAACATCAGCAAGACTCCCCGCTGCTGCACTAAATGTATGGTATTTCTCGTCTGACAGATTTTTCCCATATAAATCCACATGCCACTTACCGTCCTGTGTTTCAAAGCTTACCTGGGCATTGAACAGACCATGGCTACCCAAGTTCATGAGGTCATCGTTGCTCGGATGAGAGTATCTGTCGTCTTTCCAATCGTAATCGGTATACAGGGTAACGAATCCATAGTCTTGTACTGGAATTGAATAGGTGAGGAAACAGTTGAATGTCCATTCAGGTGCATAGATAAGGTTGTTTCCTGAATGATCTGCCGGAGCACCGGCAAGGTCTACACCCAAATACTCGTCAAACTCGCTATGTGTGTACGCAAGATTAACGCCAATACTTAACGGTGGAACAGGACGCGCAAGTATTTCTAATTCCCCACCATAGACCGTAGACTGAGCAGCATTTTCGATCACACTTACTGAGCCACCTGTACCGGTGATGACAAATCGGACCTGTAGATCTGAATAGTCGTAATAGAACAGGGACGTATTTAGGCGAAGGCGCTTATCGAACCAGTCGGTTTTGGCGCCCACCTCGTAGCTCCAAACGATTTCTTCATTAAAGGCTTCTGACGGTCGAGCATCCGTTCCGTTGAAACCGCCGCCCTTATACCCTTTGGTGATGCTGGCATACAGGAAGATATCATCTGATAAACGGTAATCGAGACCCAGTTTTGGAGATAGATCAGACCATTCGTCACTATCCGGCCCATCATAAAACGAAGGCTGGACAATAGAACCCAGCGGTAGTCCAAAAAGCGCACTGAGATCAACAGATTCAAAATTATCCCGCTCAATATCCTTTTCATCGCGCGTGTATCGCAGGCCTGCTGTGACTGACAAACGGTCTGTGAACGCATAGATCCCAGAGGCGTAACCGGCCCATGAATCCGTTTCCATTGTTTGTGTTTTGTCTACAAAGATTGGCACCAGCTGCGCCATTACATTTAAATAAGATTGGTTCGTATTATAATCAAAATCATGCGAATAAACTAATCCGCTCACCCAGCTCAGCGCTCCCCATTTCCCATTCAACTGAAATTCCTGGGAGGTTTGTCGCATCGTTGATTTCTGAGAGGTCCCGTAGATGTCTAACGTCGAGCCGTCAAGGTCAAAAAAAGGCGCCACAACTTCTGATTCCCGGTATGCGGTTATCGACCTGGCTTGTATGGTTCCCGGTAATTGTATTTTTATATCCGCCATAACACCCTTAACATCCGCAATTTGGTGTTGACCCGGAATCGGGTTGAGTGCAACCTCTTCACCAACTTTAAAAGGCACGGCGCCTGCAGCAACCAAGAGGCTAGTATCCGTTGGCCCACGCGCAAATCCACCGGCGAAATTCCGTCTGGAGTAGTCCCCTGCCAGTAGAATGTCAATTTTCTCCGAAGGGGTAAACTGGAGTTTTCCGCGCACAGCATACTTGTCATCTGCATCTACCGTTTCCGGTCCTCCGGGAGGCCCAACATTGTCAATATAGCCGTCGTTTTCACCTTTTCGAAAGGCAATGCGAGCCTTGAGCTTGTCCTTCACAATGGGACCACCTATGGCACCTTCTATCAGGTAGTGATTCTCGTTACCGAGTTCCCCGGAAAAATACCCACTAACCTCATCGGTGGGATTCTGGGTCATTACCCGGACGGCGCCACCGGATGTGTTCCTGCCGTACAATGTGCCCTGGGGACCGCGCAGGACCTCAATTCGCTCAACATCCAGATAGGCAGACCAGAAGCCTGAAAATCGATTGAGGTAGACATCGTCAAGATATATACCAACGCTCTCGTTGCCACCAGGGTATAGGATATCGTTTCCGATCCCCCGAATGAAGATCATGGTGCCTTGTGCATTTTCGGTAAAATTCATGCCGGGGGTTTTGGCGCCGAGATCTTTGAATTGCGCCACGCCGCCGGCCTTGAGTGTTTCCGGATCAAAGACCGTGAGGGAGATGGGCGTTTCCTGAAGCCTGGTTTCCCCCGTTTTGGTGGCGGTGACCACCGTGTCTTCGAGAATGTAGTCATCCTCTGATTCTTCCGCGGCCTGAATAAAACCGCATAGTCCGAACACCAGCAATCCGACGATTAAACAAAGGGTCCCCTTCCTGAAAGATTTTCTCAATTCCATTTCTTACCTCCTACGCATTTAAGGGTTAACGTACTTTAAAACGGCTTTTTGTTTGAAAAATGGTTAAAAGGCCAAATTCCTTCAAAGTTCATTTTATTCGTCTACATCGGGCTTGTCTTTACGCCCAAT
>JAFDDL010000575.1 GCA_019310865.1 Deltaproteobacteria bacterium
GCATATTGAAGTGGGTTGAAACCCCCGACAGAGAATAGTGTGATAGGAGAGATGATTGCTTTTTCAAAACAGCATCGGTGTTGATATTCGTCACGATACGGTTTCGATTGTTTATTTAAAAACCTCCATTCGCGGTATTCAAATGGGCGGACATGCGGTTTACCCGCTTGATCGCAATTGGGATTTTGAAAATCGAATTTCGCACATCGGTGATCCTTTGCTTGATTTTATAAAGGAACATCGAATTGATGATCCGGAACTTTTTTTATCCATACCCCGAGAGCGGGTAATCATTCGAGAATTGACATTGCCGCTTGCTCTGAAAGAAAACCTTCGTGAGACCCTTTCGTACGAACTGGACAAATATATCCCCATCCCAAATCAGGATGTATACTTTGATTATTTAATCGTATCTGAGGAAAAAGGTGAAAACAACCTAAAGATCCTGCTGGTTGCAGCAAAAAAGACCGACCTGGCACTATATCATGAACTCAGCGAAACGATTGGGCATAAATTATCCGGCGTTGAAATTGCCTCGATAGCCACCATCGATTCGTTGCACCATTATCTATTCGATTGTGAAACCAACCCCATTGCTGCCATATTTAAGTCAAATGAAGTCGGAGAAATGTGTCTTATCCGGAATGATCGAATCTGCTACTCAAAGACCATTCAAAATGAAAAAGATATCAATTCTCGAATCCTGATCGAAATCAACAGCATGAAGACGAAATTTACCAAGGATGACACCCAATTTGTCCTTTGCTACTGGGATATCAGTGACAACCATGATTTGAGCAATTGCCTGAATCACGCTTCGGAAATCGAAGCGATGCAATTAAATGCTCCCCATGTTGAAGCCGAATCATCGCATCTTATTCCGGCGCATGCGCTGGCCTTGAGAGGCATTGAAAAACCATCGGCTTCTATCAACCTTTATCCTGAAACCATTCGAAAAAGACCCAGCAATATACCGAAATATCTCATGATGGCCCTTTCGGTGATTGTATTGTTGTCGTTTATCAGCTGGCCGGGCAGTCAATTGATTCTGCAACGAATGAAACTGAAAAAACTCAACGCGCAAACTATTCAACTTAAAGACGATGCAGAGCGGATTGCGCAGGTTGAGATGACGTTGCGTGCGATCGATAAACGGATAAAAACCATTAACGACCTTCAGGATATCCATCACTCCGCGCTTGATATCCTAACGGAATTAACACGGATCATTCCGGATACGGCATGGCTGAAATCACTAACCTTTAACGGGGATGAGGTCCAAGTGAATGGACTGGCTGAAAAGGCATCGGATCTGTTACCCCGAATAGAATCTTCGACGCTTTTTTCCAATACGAAGCTACTTTCAGCGATTACCCGTGAGCGAAGCGGTTCCGAGCGGTTCCGAATTGGGTTTAATCTCGAGAAAACCAAATGAAAATCAATACGGAAAGAAAATACATATTGATATGTGGCGCCGTTTTGCTCCTTATCGGCCTTTTTTACCGTTTTTCACCCGGTATTATAGATACAATTGCCGTTACCGATGATCTGATACTCAAAGAAAAGCAAGTCAACAAGTACCTGCAATTGATTGAGGCTGAAAAGCAGTTGAATACGCAGCTGGTCCAAATGAAGCGGCATTTGGGGAAAACCGAAGCCTCATTGTTCAATGCCGATTCGGCATCCATGGCGGCCGTTCAACTTCAGGGTATTATCAAAAAAGTAGCAGATCTGGAGGGAATTGAAATCGAATCGATGCGGTTTATGGACCCCGAGATCGTGGATAAAACCGCAGCGGACCCGTTCCTCTCCATTCCCGTAAAATTTTCGTTCAAGTCCCCAATGCGGGCATTGGCCAACCTGCTATATCGAATTCATAACGATCTAAAATCATTGAATATCAAAGAGCTGCGAATAAAGACCAAGGGGAAATACCAAACGGAACTCGTGAGAACCACCTTGGTTGTTAATGGATATATGGCGCAATCGTCGGGGATAAGCAAATAGGAAGATATTTCGGGAATGGATACGTTAAAAATCACTGATGGTAGAACAAAAATCCCAAGCGTTAAAGGTATGTGATGCTTAAAAGACTATGGATGATTAACTTAATCCTCCTGCTCCTTGCCTTTTTCTTTATTTTTAGAGTGATTGATGTCTGGAATGAAGGCATTGCGGAATCTATCAGCGCAATTCCGTTGAAAAACAGGGGGGCAACATATCAATTGCCGAGCATAACAAAAAAACGGACTCCCCCATCAGCTTACCAGGTCATCGCTCAGAAGAGCCTGTTTTCACCCGATCGCTCGGAGTATCTTCCGAACAGACGCTCCGAGGATCCAGCAAAACCGACCCCGACTCGTCTGAAAGGGAAGGTAACCCTGTTTGGGATCATCATTGAGGAAGGAAAGCGGTCTGCATTGATTAAAGCACCCGTAAATTCTGAAGATGAAAAACCAATACGATGGGTCCGTGAAGGCGATGCAGTTGTTAACTATATCTTATCCGCTATAGAGGCGGATAAGATAATTCTGACCGATGGAAAGCAAAACTACCAGGTTGAACTTTATGGGGCGGACAAATTAAAGGATCAACCGGCATACGCTTCCAAAAAGACTGAGAAAGACGCCAAACCGACCGTCATTACATCCAAGAAAACGCCCAGTAAAACAACAAGTACAACGTCTAAGAGCACCATCACCCCGGACGGGAAATATAAAATTGTCGAAACTCCCTTTGGAAAAAGTAGAATAAGGATTAAAAAATAACTATGTACTATTTAAGCGTTCAAACTGGTTTTCGCTTTGCATGCTGCAGCTTGGTATTCATGTTGTTTTTTGGGTGCACAAATCGAATCGCCCCTCGAACACCGGACAATCAGGCAAGTCAGCAGGCCGAGCACCGGCAAGATGAATCGGTGAACCCCATGGGGGACGATGGATTTGCCCCCGGGAACAATGAAACTGCTTTGAATGATACCGATAACACAGACCTAAGTGGCGAACAGAATCCGACTTCAATGCGTGCTGAAACCGCTTATGAAACAACTGAGACAGAAACCGTAGCTGTATCGAATCCTGTCTCACAAAAAACAGATCACCAGGTCGAACGACTGAATCACCGCAACCGTGAACGGATTATTTTCAGCGACAATTATGGGGTAAAACAACATCCGGTC
>JAFDDL010000576.1 GCA_019310865.1 Deltaproteobacteria bacterium
TCCCGTAGCGATTACGTATGGGCAAATGATTGGCCGTATCAACCAGACGGCGAACATGTTCCAAGATTTCGGCGTGGGCCCGACAGACACCGTCTCTTTCCTTTTACCGCTTTTACCGCAAACGCATTTTACCCTGTGGGGTGCGGAGGCGGCCGGCATTGCCAACCCCATCAACTTTTTACTCAATGCCCCCCAGATCGCCGAACTTCTCAATGCCGTCAAAGCAAAGGTCCTGGTGGCGCTGGGTCCCCACCCCATGTTGGACATTTGGCAAAAGGTCGAGCACATTAGAGATCAGGTGCCCAGCTTAAAGACCCTTTTTGTCGTTGGCGGTCCAGGCGATGAAGAAAAGGGCATCTATTGCTTTGATGAAACCATTGCCAAATATCCTGGAGATAAATTAACCGGCGGACGCGTGTTTTCCCCGGATGACATTGCCTCCTACTTTCACACCGGCGGCACCACCGGTTCGCCGAAACTGGCCATGCGCTCTCATCAAAATGAGGTGTTTGTGACCTGGGTATTGAGCCGGATGTGGGATTTTAATCAAGGCGATGCCATTATTGCCGGTTTGCCGCTATTTCATGTTGCCGGGGCGTTTGCATGCGGCCTGGTTCCTTTGTCCCAGGGGACGCAGATCGTCTTACCGTCGCCGGCCGGACTTCGAAACCCGGCCGTTATTGAGAACATGTGGCGGCTGGTCGAAAAATACAACATAACCCATACGGGCGGGATACCCACCAGCTTGGTCCCTTTGCTCAAAGTCCCTGTTGGCGAGTGCGATATCAGTTGCCTCAAGTATGGGACAACCGGTGGGGCTGCCCTGCCGGTTCAAGTGGAAAAAGACTTTGTTCGGAAGCTGAATCGGAAGTTGCTCAAAATATATGGAACCACTGAAGCCACGTTGCTGGTGGCGGTAAGCCCTGCGGCCGGTGAGCAAAAATATGGCTCTGTGGGCATCAGGACGCCATACACCCAACTGAAAACCGTCAGTCTTGAAACCATCGATACAACCGTTGAAGCATGTCAACCAAACGAAACCGGCCTCATCATGATTAAAGGCCCCAATGTCTTTAAGGGATATCTGGATTCATCTAAGAATAAAGGCACCCTGACCGAGGACGGTTGGCTCATTACAGGTGATCTTGGGTATTTTGATTCGGATGGCTATCTTTTCATAACCGGTCGCCATAAGGATTTGATTATTCGCAGTGGGCACAATATCGATCCCGGTATTATTGAGGAAGTTGCCGTCCGGCATCCGGCGGTAGCGGTGGCAGCGGCGGTTGGACGACCGGATGGTTACGCCGGTGAAGTGCCGGTACTTTATGTTCAGATGCAACCAAATGCCAAGGTCGGTTCTGAGGAACTGCTCAGTTACCTGACCAAACACATTGCCGAGCGGCCGGCACTGCCCAAGGAAATAATCACTCTCGATAATATACCCATCACTGCTGTTGGAAAGATTTTCAAGCCCAAATTACGATGGGATATTGCGCAAAAACAATTTTCCCGGGACTTATCATTCCTTAAGGACAAAGGCCTGGAAGTATCTGTTGAGGTCGGAGAGAGCTCGGTACGGGGGACACTTTGCCGCGTCAGCCTTTCAGAAAACAACAAATCGGATCGTGCTCAAATCGAAAAAGAAATTGTAGCTATAATAGGTAAATATCAATTTGTGGCGCTTAAGATCATTTGGGTATAAAGCGCCAAGGGCCTTGGCATTGTTACCTCCAGCTCGAAAAATCCAGACAAAGCAACTCCTTGACGCGATCACCTGTTTCTCATTCGGTGTTTATGATGATAACCCGGTTAACGTTTTTGGCCGCCATATTATTACCACCCATAACGCGATAACTAGTTGAAGGTGTAATTGTATTGATTTTATGTTTAAATAGTGTTTTCATCATCAATATTGCCGTAAAAAATGAAGATTTTTGCCGATTTTCGGAAAAATGACGTTGCAACATATATATTTGTGCCTCGTGGCCATTAATAATATTAACAATTAAACTGGTAAGAACAATGACTCTTTCACCCTCAATAATATGGTTTCTTGTGGGCGTTGCATTTTTAATCGCAGAGTTATTCCTTCCTGGGCTCATTTTAATTTTTTTTACAGCCGGATGCTGGATAGCTGGATTAGTTGTTTTGCTGACGGATATTGAATTATCGATCCAAATATTAATTTTCGCTGTTTCCTCTCTCGTTCTTCTTTTTTCTTTACGCAAATACAGCATAAAAACATTTAAAGGTACCACCCGTGATGATCTCGACGACAGCTATGCAGACTCAAAAATTGGAAAAACAGCTATCGTGACCAAAGCAATAACTCCAAACATCCCTGGCGAAATAAAAGTCATGGGGAGTTTTTGGAGGGCTATTTCTGATATAAATATTGAAGAGGGACAAGCAGTTTTAATAGCAAGCCGGGAGTCGGAAGATGGGCTCACTTTTAAAGTTAAACCTAAGGAGTGAAATATGAACGAATCAATTATTGTGGTTGGTGTGATTGCTGTAATCGTTATAATTTTATTGGTTAAAACAGCTGTCATTGTTCCTCAAAGGTCAGAAGTCGTTGTTGAACGACTGGGAAAGTATAGTAAATCATTGGGTGCGGGCTTCCACATCCTAGTGCCTTTCCTTGACAAGGTCGCATACAAGCGTTCACTGAAAGAAGAAGTAATGGATATCCCGTCGCAGGACTGCATAACGACCGATAACGTTACCGTGTCCATAGATGGTCTTTTGTATATTCAAGTTATAGATAGTAAGCTTTCCGCCTACGGTATTGACGATTATAAATTTGCAGCGGGCCAACTTGCTCAAACTTCTCTCAGGTCAGTAATTGGTAAAATTGAATTAGACAGAACTTTTGAAGAACGCGATAGCTTGAACCAGAAAGTAGTTGCTGCAATCGATGAGGCAGCACAAAATTGGGGTGTTAAAGTCTTGCGCTACGAAATAAAAGATATCACACCTCCCCAAAGCGTTATGGAAGCAATGGAAAAACAGATGAGAGCAGAGCGAGAAAAACGTGCCTCTATAGCAACATCTGAAGGAGACAGACAGGCACGAATAAACCGTGCTGAAGGTTTAAAAAGAGAAGCTATTGCTGTGTCCGAAGGCGAGAAACAAAAACGTATAAATGAGGCTGAAGGTCAAGCACAAGAAA
>JAFDDL010000577.1 GCA_019310865.1 Deltaproteobacteria bacterium
TACCGGGTAAGCATTTGATGAAGCGCCCGGCAACCGGACAGATAATCACGGGGGTTGTCGCGTTGCACCCGCCTTCGATTCGGATATTCGTAAACAAAACTCCATTTGAGATAGGGACGGTCCGGGTAAGTGGCCACTGCACCATGGCCCAGGGCGCCGGATATGGTCTCAGCCAGCCATGATTTCATGTTGGCAATCAAACCGCCCCCTTCACCGTAGTGACGAAAAAAATCCACCGCTTTCCCGTGGATATAGTTCGCCACGGCCGGTTCCAATTCTTTGTCGAAAACGAAACTATCGTTGTCGACCTTGTTGCGCCTGGAACTCATGCCGGAAAAACCGTAATGGGAAAACGTATCGGCAAGAACATGGGCGGCAATCCCCATCAGGTAACCGCCGACCGGTTTTATTGCATATTCGAGGTGGTGCGTTACCATTTCCCGGATAATTTGACTGTCCTTTTGGCAAACAATACGCTCAGAAAAATGTTTCCCTACATTTCCCGGAATAAAGTGGAAGGGGACCCATACCTGCCGTTGGTCCTCGGGATCGCGGTTGGCGATGATGTTGGAAATATGATGGGCCGTGGCCTGGGCGTCAATCCGCGCGCCATCTTGGAATTCGATGTGCCTGTTGGCTGCGTTATCATCCACAAACTGCGCGGCGGTGGCGATGATCTTACACACATTGGGTTTTATACCAACGATTCGCGCCAGGGCATAGGTGGCGTAGTAATGCATGTCGAGTTGCATCGTTTCTCCATTTTACGTCGGAAAGGGCTTTGGGTACGGAAAATGAACCGGTGAACTTTTTCGGCGGCCGGTTACCCCAACAAGAGGGTTATTCCTGATCTTCGCTGAAAAGAAGGGTGAATATATCCATAAACACATCGGTAAGTCTCAAGATGCCGACAATCTCCTCTCCACTGGTAACGAGTAGCGATTGATGCTGCCCCATCACCAGACGATGGATCGCCACATCAATGGAATCCGTTATCTTCACATATTCACCTTCGGAAGGGGTGTACATGAAATCCCGGACCTTAACCTCCTCGGCTCTTTTCCTCACATTTTGCAAGGGGTCCGACCAGAGCTGAAATTGATCTCGGAGCGACTTCATGAATTTCTGCCCAAAACCATAGGATGCCATACCCTTCTGGATACCGATCTTTTCGTATTTCGGTTCGAGCGCCTTAAGGATGTCGATCTGATTGATTTTTCCGACCACATGATTATCCTCGTTGACAACCAGCAACGCGCGATGGCGGTATCGGGTCTGATCAAAGGCTTCCTGGGCTTTTTCAAGGGCCATCACCGTTTCCTTCAGGTTGGCGTCTTCCGACACGGTGGCGTATTCGGACAAGGGAACCATCAGATCTTTAATTGTATAGGATTGAATCAAAGTAAACTCCTTTCTTGCAGGTCAGCACCCATCCGGAAATGGTAGATTTCGAATGCGCACTGCTATTGTATGGGTTGTTAGGGCAAAATCTTTACGACGGTTCGCTGCATTTGCTTCCCACCCGGCAGGCGATGGGATAGCGTCTCAATTCTCAAACGGTCCCGGGCAAACAGCTGAATACACGCCGGATAGAGTTCCCATTCCAATTGAAGTCCTTTTTTTTGGATTGAATCGATGCTGTCATCCGGATCGATGGCGTAAGCTCGCTGACCGATAATCGGACCCGTATCTTCACCATAATCGATAAAATGGACGGTGCATCCGCCTACTTTGCATCCGTAGCGTAAGGTATCGCCATAGCCATCGGTTCCCGGAAAAGACGGGAGCAGGGCCGGATGTATATTCATGATTTTTTTCACTCCGTCGCGATTGACGCGGTCGATAAAATACGGCGTGAGCGTTCTCATGAAACCGGCAAGCACCAGCAAATCAAACGGATATGATGACATGGCCTCAAGCAAACCCGCTTCGGCAATGGCTCGGGTGATTAAAAAGGTTTCCATTTTGGCCGGCGATTCATCCCGGGAAAACAAGGTTTGTTTCGCCGTGATATCGGCCAGATCGAAATCGCCCGGTAATTCTGTTTCATAGGGATTTTTACGATAATCACGAATAATGCGGCCGTAGTCCACGACAAAATGGGGGATATCATGCTTTCGGCTTCGCGCCAATCCCTTGGCCTCCGGATTGTCTGAACCGACAAAAGCAAGCTTTCCGTCAATGGCGCCTGACTCACAATCATCAATGATTGCCTGTAGATTCGTTCCACCGCCTGAAATCAATGCACCGATTCGTAACTTTTCGTTCATGGTGCCCCCTCATGGCACGTGCCGGTTGATTAGGCCTCTCATTCAATTACATAAAAAACGCTAACAAATGCACTCTCGGGTGTCAACTTTGAAAACCCCTCGCCCGGGAATCTCTGAGGTTGACATCGCACCGCCAAATGCATATATAGAGTCGATTATTAATCCATGTCATTGAAAGGAATAACCCATGGCAGAAGGTTTGCTGGAAATTGATGATGCAAGTTTTGAATCTGAGGTCCTTCAGTCGGATAAACCCGTACTGGTGGATTTTTGGGCCCCCTGGTGCGGACCCTGTAGAGCCATTGCACCGATTGTAGAGGAACTTGTCGCTACTTTCGGAGAAAAAATAAAATTTGCAAAATGCAATGTGGATGACAACCCGGTCACGCCTGGAAAATACGGCATCAAGGCAATTCCCACCTTAATCTTTTTTAATGGTGGCGAAGTAAGCGAACAAATTACCGGTATGGTCGCCAAGGCCAAGCTGGAAGAGGCCATTAACAAGCTTATATAGTGTCCATCCGGAAATCGGGAAAATTAGCCATTTATGGATGGACATTATCTAAGTTGGGCTTATGCGAGAGGTAGATCACAACCAGGTCATCATCGGTTGCGGACCGACTGGATTCACGGCGGATTCCGTATGCCGCCGGGGCATATCCGCACCATGCCGGCTTTGCCGGATCGCTCCGGCAGTCGGGGACGGCGCCATGGCCGCTTATCACGCGGGAACTTACATTGAAAAGTTGGGGAAATGACGCGATTATTTATTGCATCGGCAATCATTCTGGCGCTTTTGACCGGATGTTCAGCGGGAAAGCTTCCGGAAGAAAAAACGGCTAAAGAGCTTGCTACCGAGGGCCTCAAAGAATACGAGGACGGCAATTACCTGGTGGCCATGCAT
>JAFDDL010000578.1 GCA_019310865.1 Deltaproteobacteria bacterium
TTAAACGAGCCTGAGGCTTGTATCTTCAAATCACTTAAAGGTGAAGCCTGCGTATGATTGCGACCCCAAGATCATTAACTTAAGAAATAAGGTCTGAAATCAAACAACTGTGGCTTTCGTTCACGTACACGTTCACGTTCACGTTCACGTGCACGTGCACGATTTTGCTGTAATCCGGCAGTTTGGCTAAAACGATACATGAATGGCATTGAGACTCAGGTGATATACAATTGCTTGGCTTGTTTTTAGTACGAACATTGGATAATAGATAGGGCCATGCCGAGCTACCGAAACAATCCGATTAAACCGGAAGAGCCGCGACCCGTTTCAACGCTCCAGGGCCAGATTGAACGGATAACCTACACCAATGAGGAAAACGGTTATACGGTCGCCAAATTGAAGGTTTACGGGCAACGGGACCTGGTCACCATTGTGGGTAATCTCATGGCCCCGACCCCCGGTGAGATCTTAAGCCTGAGAGGCGAATGGACCCGCCACGCGAAATTCGGCGAACAGTTCAAGATCATCTCCTATAAGACCAAGGTTCCGGCAACGGTCAACGGCATTCAGAAATACCTCGGTTCGGGTCTCATCAAGGGAATCGGGCCGGAAATGGCCAAACGGATTGTCAAGCGATTTGGCAAAACCACCCTGACAATCATTGAGGAAACCCCCGACAACCTGCAAAGCGTTGACGGGATTGGTCCCAAACGCGTGGCGATGATCAAAACCGCATGGGCCGATCAGAAGGAAATCCGCGAGGTGATGCTGTTTCTCCAGAGCCACGGGGTCAGCGCGGCCTATGCGGCCAAGATATTCAAGCAATACGGTAATGAATCGATCCCGGTTGTGACCCAAAATCCCTACCGCCTTGCCACGGATATTTTCGGAATCGGGTTTGTGACCGCAGACCGGATCGCCGAAAATCTCGGGTTCGGAAAAGAATCGGAACTTCGTGCCCAGGCCGGTATCTTGTATGTATTGCATCAGCTTTCCGACGATGGCCACGTCTATTATCCCTATGAACCACTCATCGAAAAATGCCGGGAGATTCTCGACGTGGCACCGGAAATCATCGTGGGGGCACTGGGGGTCATTTTTAAAGAAAAGCGAATTGTCATCGAGGATCTGAACGATTCGATGGAAACCTTTCAGGAAAACCACAAGGCGGTATACCTGGCAAAATACCATTTATGCGAAACCAGCATCGCCCGCCGAATCGACGCGCTGAGAAAAACACCGAAAGCCATTCGATCCATTGACGCGGACAAGGCAATTGCGTGGGTACAGGAAAGACTCGCCATCCGCCTGGCGGAAAAGCAGGCGGCCGCCATCCGATCTGCCTTGACCAGCAAGGTGATGGTCATCACCGGCGGCCCGGGAACCGGGAAAACAACCATTATTCACGCCATTCTGAAAGTTTTCGCCCGCCTGGGTGTCACGTCTCTCCTGGCGGCGCCCACGGGCCGAGCGGCCAAGCGCATGAGCGAAGCCACCGGCCGCGAGGCCAAAACCATTCATCGTCTGCTGGCATATAGCCTGCAAAAGGGTGGCTTTCAGAAAAATGAAAAATCACCGCTTGATTGCGACCTGCTCATCGTTGATGAGGCCTCCATGGTCGACACCGTGCTCATGCATCATTTGATGAAGGCCATACCGCCTTCAGCCACGTTGATTCTGGTGGGTGATGTGCACCAGTTGCCCTCGGTGGGTGCCGGTAACGTGCTCAAGGATATCATCGCCTCCCATACAGTTGAGGTGGTAACGCTGAATGAAATATTCCGCCAGGCAAGTCAGAGCCAAATCATCGTGAATGCCCATCGCATCAACTCCGGAAAGATGCCGGTTTCAAACGCGCCGGGCCCGAACAGCGATTTTTTCATGCTCTATGAGGAAGACCCCGAAACGGCCTTGCAAGTCATCCTGGATCTTGCCCGGAACCGGATACCCAAATGGGGACGTTTTGATCCTTTCAGTGATATTCAGGTACTCACGCCCATGCACCGCGGTGTGGTGGGCGCATCGAACCTGAACAACGCTCTCCAGGAGGCGTTAAATCCCCGACAGGAAAGCCTGGTGCGCGGCAATCGCACCTTTCGGGTCAGCGACAAGGTGATGCAGATTCGCAACAACTATGACAAGGAGGTGTACAACGGCGATATCGGCCGGATCACCCGTATCGATCCGGATATGCAGACCCTTACCGTCAGCTTTGAAAATCGACCGGTGGCATACGATTTTGCCGAACTGGATGAACTCGTGCTCGCCTATGCCGTTTCCGTTCATAAAGCCCAGGGGTCCGAATATCCGGTGGTGATTATGCCGGTTCTGATCCAGCATTACATGCTCCTTCAGCGCAACCTGATCTATACAGCCGTGACCCGGGGCCGGCAATTGGTTGTGCTGGTAGGCACGAAAAAAGCCCTGGCCATCAGTGTCCGGAATAATAAAACCGAAAAACGCCACACCCGATTGACGCACCGATTGGCATTTCAGTAATTTTTTTGTTGACAACCAACCCAATGATTGGAATTTTCCCTTCGACAGCATTTGCTTTTACGATCGGTTGGACCCATGGAGGAAAACAACCCCATGCACATTATTAACGATTGGTTCAAACGCCACTTCAGCGATCCCCAGCTGATTATCCTCGTGGCAATCTTGTTGGTCGCCACCGTGGTCATTGTAACAATGGGCCAGACGCTGGCCCCGGTTCTGGCAGGCCTGTTTATTGCCTATCTTCTCGACGGTATGGTTTCGGTGCTGGAACGACTGCACCTGCCCCGGCTGGTATCGGTGATTGTCATCTTCGTGCTGTTTATGGCCTTGATGATCTTTATCCTGTTTGGGTTGCTGCCCATGCTGTCGGTTCAAATCGGCCAGTTCGTCAAGGACCTGCCATCGATGTTCAAACGGGGCAATGAGCTTCTCATGCGCCTGCCCAGCCGTTACCCGGATATTATCTCCCAGGAGCAGGTGATCGCCCTGATGAACATTCTGCAAACCGAACTGGGACATCTGGGACAACGCCTTCTGTCCTACTCGGTCGCCTCTATCCGGGGTCTTGTCACCTTTCTGGTCTATCTGGTGCTCATGCCGTTGATGGTATTTTTCTTTCTGAAGGATAAATACACCATTCGAGAATGGATGATGACCTTTATGCCCTCGGACA
>JAFDDL010000050.1 GCA_019310865.1 Deltaproteobacteria bacterium
CGCCAATATTCCGTCATTGTTTTGACAGTCGGCGCCATTCTTGCTGGTGCAGACCGAGCCTTCCGTTGTCCCATCCTTAGCAATAACTCTAAATCTTAAATATTTACAATTAGTTATCTATGATTGGCCTGATCTTGTCGCACTTGGCACAAAGGTTGCTACACTGCTATGGCACAGAGTAAGTTTGTGGGGGGTCCATGTGGGATTTCCTCAAACATAAACCGGTTAAAGAAAAAGAGTAAAAATTTATGGATATCGCAACCCTGCTCGGTATAGTTTCGGCCTTCGGACTCGTTGTAACCGCCATTTCCATGGGCGGGGGTCTCATTCTTTTTGTCGATGTGGCTTCCATGATGATTGTTGTGGGAGGGACACTTGGGACCACCATGATAAACTACCCGCTTAAAGATGTTCTTGGCTCGGTGGCTGTCGTGAAGAATGCTTTTTTCAGCGGCAGCACCATGGCGTCCGAAGAGATAATCAAAACCTTTGTCGATCTGGGATCCAAGGCAAGGCGGGAAGGCATCCTGGCACTGGAAGCGGATGTCAAGGAGATCAAGGATGAGTTTTTGCAAAAAGGATTGCAGATGTCCGTGGATGGATTGGAGCCCCAGTCGATCCAGGAAATCATGGACACGGAAATTGATTATCTAAAAGGACGGCACCAATTGGGAGCTGAGGTTTTTGCCACCATGGGCACCTTTGCTCCGGCACTGGGAATGATCGGGACATTGATCGGTTTGGTATCCATGCTTCAATCCATGGATGATCCCAGTTCCATTGGTCCGGCCATGGCGGTTGCCTTGCTGACAACCTTTTACGGTTCGGTCATGGCCAACCTGATTTGCATGCCCATTTCCGGAAAGCTCAAGAGTCGCAGCAAGGAAGAAGCCCAGGCCAAAGAGATGGTGATTGAAGGGGTGTTGTCGCTGACCCGTGGCGAGAACCCAAGAATACTTGAACAGAAGATGCTGGCCTTTGTTCCGCCCAAAATGCGACAAAGCAGTTTTTAGAGGCCACCCAAGCGATTGAAAGCAGAAACCGAAATCGGTAACAGAGATGGGAAGAAAACGAAACAAAAGCGAAGAAGAAAACAAGCCGAACCTGATTCAGGTCATGACGGTTTCGTTGTTTATTATTCTTCTGGCATTCTTCATTCTGCTTAACTCCCTGGCTGTCGCGGATGAGCAACGCCGGCGGGTAGCAATAGGATCGCTGATGGAAAATTTTGGTATTCTCTCGGGTGGCTTTTCGGTTCTTCAGAGCAAAGAGTCAAGAATTACCACTGAAAAAATCAGCAAAATCACCAGCCTTCTTGACTTTACCGATATGGTCAAGGGCAATGACGATGCATTCCAAGACCTGCTTGTTACCGCCGACCCGAAACGCAGTATCGTGTCGATCCCGGCCGCTTTGCTGTTTGAACCCGGGCAAACTCAGCTTTTACCCAAGGGGTATCCGGTGCTGGACAGGCTTTGTAAGGCTGCTAGGGAGACCCTGTTTTCGGTGGATATCAGCGGATATATGGATAAGGGTACCGGCGTCATCGTCGGCGAATATACGCCCCGGGAACTGTCAGCCCTGAGAGCGCTGGCGGTATCGCAGTATTTTGTTGAAACCGGAAAGGTGCCGGCAGAGCTGATGACGGCCTATGGCTGGGGTCCGTATCGGCCGGTGGCGTCCAATCAATTAAAGGAGACCCGGGCCATTAACCAGCGTGTGGAAGTGGTTATTGCCTATAGTAAAAAACTGGACAAGCCCAAAGGCTATTTCACGTTTCGAAAGTTCTTTTTTAACGTTTTTAACAAATAGATTGTAACATTCCCCTCAGACTGGGGCATTGCGCTGACAGCGCGAGCGAGCGCATCCATGGCATCTCGAAAAGAAATCAATACCGGCGCTAATGACCAAGTCGATCCCAATGCCTGGATGACGACTTTTGGCGACCTGGTGATGCTCTTGCTGACCTTTTTCGTTCTGCTCCTGACAATGAAATCCATGGATTCCGGCAAGGTCAGGGAAATATTTGTGCGCACATATGGTCCCCTCGATTTTATCACAAAGGATGATCATGTCGAACCACTGGCGGAGTTTGATCATTATATCAAAGCGGTTGTGATCACCAGCACGGAAGCGCTTGAAAAGGCGATCGACCTGTTGGAAGGAATTGATCCCATCCCCAATAAGAAACGAGCGCCCATCTATTTGCGCGATGTTATCGAGGTGACCGAAACCGAAAAAGGGGTGGTGATCACCCTGGAGTCCGATCGCTTGTTCGACTCCGGGGAAGCCGGTATTGATCCGGACCGTCTGGATATTCTCGATGCCATCGGCGGGCTGTTTCGATACGCCACCAACGATATATTGATCATGGGTCATACGGATACGGATCCCATCCGAACGGACCGTTTCGAATCCAATCGGGAGCTTTCGCTGTATCGTTCCCTTAGCGTGTTGTATTATTTGGTTGACAACCATGGATTGCAGCCTGAACGACTGGCTGCCGGCGGATTTGGGGATTTGACACCCAGATATCCCAATGACACGGCAGAAAACCGGGCAAAAAACCGGCGGGTGGAGTTTATTTTGCGAAAACCTGTATAGAAAGGGAGACAATCAGTGGCGGAAGAAAAAGAAAAGGAAAAAGAAAACGAAGAAAAAAAAGGATCACCGTTAAAGCTGATCATCATCATTGCTGTGGTACAGGTCGTTTTGGTGGCCGGTGGATTTGTGGTGTGGAGTATGTTTTTATCGGATTCAGGCGCTGATCCCCAGGCAACGGAGGCAATGGTCCAAGAAGCGCAAGAGCTGGAAGCGGAGGCAAGCCAGAATTTTCCCATGGAAACATTTGTGGTGAACCTGAATGATCCGGGTGGCAAACGCTACCTGAAAACCAGGATCGCCCTGGAATATTTTAGTGAAGAGCTTAGCGAAGAGTTGCGCCAGCGGCTTCCTCAGCTTCGCGATGTCATCCTGTTGTTTCTCAGCAGCAAGGGGCTCGATGATATTCAGGGCGTTGAGGGAAAAATTGCATTGCGCCGGGAACTGATCCAGCGAATCAATCAGGTGCTTAAAACCGGTAAAATCAGAAACCTTTATTTTACCCAGTTTGTGATCCAGTAATAGACCGGCAATATTATGAGCGAAATACTTTCACAAAGTGAAGTCGACAGTCTTCTTTCGGGGTTAAATACCGGCAAGGTCGAAACGGAAACGGACATTGCACCGGAACCCGATGACATACTGAAGTACGACTTTAAGAATCAGGAACGGGTTATCCGAGGGCGTATGCCGACCTTCGAGGTCATCAACGAACGTTTCGCCCGGGAGATTCAGTCAAGTATATCCGGTGTGATGCACACCACGGTGGGTATCACCGCGGATTCCATGGAGACCCTCAAGTTTTCCGAGTTTGGCCGGTCGTTGCCGGTTCCCACCAGTTTGCATATCTTTCGCATGGAACCACTGCGGGGATACGTCATGCTGGTGCTGGAAAGTGAGCTGGTGTTTAACCTGATCGATACGTTTTTCGGTGGCAGTGGACTGGGAAAGACCAAGATTGAAGGCCGAGAGTTTACCGCCATAGAGGCGCTGATGATCGGCAAGGTGGTCAAGGCGTGTTTGAAAGATCTGGACAAGGCCTGGTCGCCGGTGGAGTCTGTCAAAACCGCATATGTAAGATCTGAAGTCAATCCCCAGTTTGCGACCATCGTTCCCCCCACCGACCTGGTGATCGTGTCGAAATTCGAGTTGGAACTGGAACAGAGCTCCGGGACCATTTCGTTGTGCATGCCTTATGCAATGATCGAACCGATTCGAAACAAACTCTCATCCGGGTTTCAGAGTGATGCCCTGGAGATCGATCGAACCTGGCGAAGCCGAATGGAATCGATCATCCGTGCTTCGCTGATCGATGTGTCCGTGGAGTTGGGCAAAACCGAAATATCCGGAGAACGTCTGATCAACCTCAAGAAGGGCGACATCATCCAGCTTGAAAAAGATGCCGAGAGTTCATTGATTGGTTATGTGGAAGGCATTGCCAAAGTGTCGGGGTATGCCGGCGTGCAGCGTGGTTATCAGGCATTACAGATTGAAAGTCACATAGACAGGGAGTTTGCATAATGGAAGAAAACGTTAATGACACAGGCGCAGTCGATTCATCGGTAGACGTCGCCGCTGCGGACGAAGGCGTCCGGGACATGGGCTTTATTCTAGATATCCCCCTGGAGCTGAGCGTTGAACTGGGACGCACCAAAATGCTGGTGAACGATCTGCTCCAGCTCGGGCAAGGATCCATCGTAGAACTCAACAAGATTGCCGGTGAGCCCCTTGAAGTTTTCATCAACCGAAAGCTTGTTGCAAGGGGTGAAGTGGTGGTCGTCAACGAAAAATTCGGGGTGCGATTGACCGACATCGTCAGCCCCATGGAACGGGTGAAGAGCCTTGGCTGATTTGAAAATAAACGGATTAATGGACGCATTGCCGGCCAATCCGGCAGCTGCAACGCCTGAGCTGTGGGGAACCATGCTCAAAAGCTTTGGTATGCTGCTGCTTGTCCTGGGCGTTGTGATCGTGGTGCTCTGGCTGATCCGTCGGTATCTGACTCACCAGGGGAGCCTGGGCCAGCCGGGACTGATCCGAACACTGGCCAGTATGCACGTGGCGCCCAAGGAGCGCATCGCGCTCATCGATGTGCTGGGCAAAAAAATTCTCGTCGGAATTACGCCCCAGCAAATCAGCTTTCTGGCCAGAATCACCGATGAGGACGACCAGTGTGGCGCCCAACCGACAGCTCCAGACGGTTTTTTTAAATCCCTTTTAAAGAAAAAAATGAATGGCGGTTCTCTTACCAGTAGGAAAAAGGAGCCCAACCACCCAACCGGGTAGTGGATACCGAGCCAATGATACAAGCATGTGAAAGCCAATCCAGTCGTTCAAAGGGATTTTCTCCCATTGGGACATGCCCCTGCCTTGCTGTGAAGATTTTCGGCGTGGTGGCTTTGGTCATTTTGTTGTTGGGAATCTGCATGCCGACGGCAGCAGATGCGGCGCCGTTTTCGCTGCCGTCCGTGACCTTTGGCGTGGACCAGACCGAAGAACCGGGAGAGGTGGCTGTTGCGCTTCAGATTATCGCATTGTTGACCGTTTTATCCCTGGCGCCGGCGATTTTAATCCTGATGACCTCATTTACCCGTCTGGTTATCGTGTTTCATTTTTTGCGCCAGGCCCTGGGGACCATGCAAAGCCCGCCCAATCAGGTGGTGGTGGGACTGGCGCTCTTTATGACCTTTTTTATCATGGCGCCGGTTTGGCAGCAGGTCTACGACAATTCGCTACGCCCTTACCTGGATGAGGAAATATCGATTTCCGAGGCGTTTGAAAAGGCCGAATTGCCGGTGAAAAAATTCATGATGGTCAACACGCGGGAAAAGGATCTGGCGTTGTTTGTCAAAGCATCCGGGCAGCAGCGGCCCCAGTCGCGAGAAGATGTGTCGCTGCTGTCATTGATTCCCGCATTTGTCATCAGTGAACTGAAAACAGCGTTTATCATCGGCTTTGTTCTCTATGTTCCGTTTTTGATAATCGACATGGTTGTGGCCAGTGTTTTGCTTTCCATGGGCATGATGATGCTGCCGCCGGTTATGATCTCCATGCCGTTTAAACTGATGCTTTTTGTACTGGTGGACGGGTGGCATCTTTTGGCCGGATCCATGATTAAAAGTTTCGGGGTGATCCAATGACACCGGAATTTGTCGTCAGCTTTGCTAAAGAGGCGATTCAACTGACCATTCTGATTTCCATGCCAATGCTGGGAATTGGTCTGATCGTGGGGTTGGCGGTGAGCATTTTCCAGGCAACCACCTCCATTCAGGAAATGACGCTCACTTTCGTACCGAAAATCGTAGCCGTTCTGCTGGGACTGCTGTATTTCGCGCCCTGGATGCTGGAGAAAATCACCCAGTTTACCGAACGGATCATTACCCAACTTCCCCTATATATTAGGTAAGGGGCGCTGATGGAACTCCTCGAGCTGTTTTCACCGAATCAGTTTCAAATTTTCCTCCTGGTGCTCATTCGCGTCAGTGTGGTTCTGTTTCTGTTTCCGGTTTTCTCCAGCGCCATGATTCCACCGACGGTCAAGGCGGGACTGGCCATGATCATGGCGATCATTATGATGCCCATGGTGCCGTTGGGAACGGTTTTCCCCGAGTCTGTGCCGGCGGTGGTCATGATGATGGTCTCCGAGCTGTTCGTGGGATTGGTCCTGGGGCTTTCAGTCCGGCTGTTTCTCAGTGCTGTTGAGCTTGCCGGTCAGATGGTCGGGTTTCAAATGGGCTTTGCGATTATCAATGTGCTCGATCCCCAGACCGGAACCCAGGTTTCCATCATGGGGCAGATCGGTAATCTGGTGGTTCTGACCATCTTTTTGGCATTGAACGGTCACCACATCCTGATTATGGGGCTGGTGGAAAGCTTCGAAAAAGTGGACATGGGAATGATTGTCCTGAATAAGGGGTTTTTGGCCCAGATGATGGCCATGGTTTCGGATTTTTTCGTGCTGGGTATCAAAATGGGGTCTCCGGCCATCGTTGCGCTTCTGTTTACCAGTGCCGGATTTGGAATCACCGCCAAATTCGCACCGCAGATGAACATCCTGATCGCCGCGTTTCCGGTCAAAATTGCCGTGGGCCTGGTGTTTTTCGGTATGTCGATGCAGATTTTCCTTATACTTACAAGAAGTTATGTGAGCCGTTACCCGGCTCTGATTAGCTCTCTGCTTTCATGGATGGGCGGTCGATAAACCGAGGGTGATATGGCACAGGATAGCTTTCAGGAAAAAACCGAGGCGGCAACCCCAAAGAAACGGGAAAAGGCCCGGGAAGAAGGCCAGGTTGCCAAGAGTGCTGAAATCGCATCGGTGGCGGTCCTGGTGTTGGGTATTTCGGTGATCTACTTTTTTGGCGACTATTTCTACCCCAAATTGATGCAAGTCATTCATCTGCAAATCGTCTTTGAAAAAATTCCAGCTTTTGACAACCTTTTTTGCCTGTCTGTTTTGAACCAAAGCGTCACCTATTTTTTTCTCATCATGGCGCCAGTGTTGGCGGCCGTTTTTCTGGCGGCATTCGCCGCCAATTATTTTCAGGTGGGGTTTCACCTGTCAGCCAAGGCCATCCGGCCGAAGTTGGAAAAATTCGACGTGATCAAAGGCTTTGGACGTCTTGTATCCCTGCGGTCCTTTGTGGAGTTGATCAAATCCCTTACCAAGCTGTTTATCATCGGTGCGGTGGCTTATTTTGCGATTCGTGGTGAGGTCGACAACATACTCAGATTGTACAATAGCGACATCGCCACCATTTTTCTGTATGTGCTCAAGTGCATCTTCAAAATTTTTGTCTGGGTCTTGCTGATTATGGTGACCGTGGCCGTCATCGACTATCTGTACCAGAGATGGCAGTTTGAAAAAGATCTGAAGATGACCAAACAGGAGGTCAAGGAAGAGCATAAGGAATCCGAGGGCGATCCCCAGGTCAAATCCCGCATTCGAAGCATCCAGATGCAAGCTGCCAGAAAGCGGATGATGCAGGCGGTGCCCGACGCCGACGTGGTGGTCACAAACCCGACCCATCTCGCCGTGGCCATCAAGTACGATCCCATCAGCATGGAAGCGCCCAAGGTGCTTGCCAAGGGTGCCGGGCAGGTGGCCCAGCGGATCAAAGAAATTGCAGCCGACCACAATATTCCTGTGGTTGAAAATAAAGAGTTGGCCCGGAACTTGTATAAGACAATAGACATCGGTGATCAGATTGGATCCGAATTTTTCAGAGCGGTTGCCGAACTTCTGGCTTATGTTTATAAAATTAAAGGAAAAACAATAAGTTAGAAACTGATTCACCGGGCGGGCGGCATGGACGGATAAAACACAAAGCGTCAACCATCCAACAGTCAATGCCAAAAGATTGTCAAAGAAAAAACTCGCAGACAGGAATCGAATATGGAAGCGGTTGAAAAGGGTTTTATTGGGGGCTTGTTTCAGGATCACGCCGACATTGGGATGGTGATAGCGGTTATCGGAATTCTGGGCGCAATGATCCTGCCCATTCCCCCCCTGGTGCTCGATTTTCTCCTGGCGCTTAACATCACCGTGGCCATCATCGTGCTCATCACCGTCATTTATGCGACTTCACCACTGGAGTTTTCGATTTTTCCGTCACTTTTGCTGGTGCTGACACTTTTCCGGCTCGCCTTGAACGTGGCATCCACCCGGCTCATTTTGCTGAACGGCAACGAGGGACAGCTGGCGGCGGGCGCCATTATTAAATCCTTCGGCAGCTTTGTCGTGGGCGGTAATTACGTGATTGGTATGATCATTTTCGCTATCCTGGTGCTGATCAACTTCATCGTTATTACAAAAGGCTCCGGTCGAATTGCAGAAGTCGCGGCCCGATTTACCTTGGACGGCATGCCTGGAAAGCAGATGGCCATCGATGCCGATTTAAATGCGGGCATGATCGATGAAAACGAAGCCAGGGAGCGGCGCGAAGAGATTTCCAACGAGTCGAAATTCCATGGTTCCATGGACGGCGCCAGCAAATTTGTGCGGGGCGACGCCATTGCCGGCATCATCATCACGCTGATCAATATTCTCGGTGGTTTTGTTATCGGTGTGTTTCAAAAAGATATGTCCATGGTCACCGCTGCACAAAATTATACACTGTTGACGGTGGGAGACGGGCTTGTAACCCAGATACCGGCGCTGGTCATTTCCACTTCGGCCGGTATCCTGGTATCCAGGGCCGCTTCCAATGATCGAATGGGCAAAGAGTTCGCCCATCATATCTATTTGAATCATCAACCGATTGTTGTCGGTGCCGTAATCGTGTTTCTTTTCGGGTTGGTACCGGGTTTTCCCGCCCTGCCGTTTATGGGGCTTGGCGCCACGCTGGTTGGGGCCATGTACTTTCTGCGCAATCGAAAGGCAGTCGAGTCCGATGCGCTTCCTGAGCTTCTGGAAGGACCGGAGGCCGATGAGACGGGGCCCGAAGACGTGGAGCATCTATTGAGCCTCGATACAATGGAGCTTGAAGTGGGTTATGGCCTGATACCCCTGGTGGATCGGGACCAGGACGGCAGCCTGCTGGGACGCATTCGTGCCATTCGGCGTCAATTCGCTACCGAACTGGGTGTGATCATTCCGCCCATCCATATTCGGGACAACTTGAAGCTCAAACCGCCCGAATATCGGGTGGTAATAAAGGGCGTCGAAATGACGCGGGGCGAATTGATGATCAATCACATGCTGGCCATGGATCCGGGGGACGTATCGCGCAAGATGGATGGGATTCCAACCCGTGAACCCGCATTCAACCTGCCGGCCTTGTGGATTCCCCCGGATAAGGAGGAAGAAGCCAAGTTTGCCGGTTACACGGTGGTGGATAACTCCACCGTGGTGGCCACCCATCTTACAGAATTAATTCGGGAAAACACACCGGATCTTCTGGGGCGGCAGGAAGTTCAGCAGCTGTTGGATAATCTGGCCAAAACAAGCCCCAAGGCGGTGGAAGAACTGGTGCCCAATCTGCTGCTCGTTGGCATTGTTCAAAAGGTTCTGCAGAATTTGCTGCGCGAACGGGTTTCCATTCGAGACCTGTTGACCATTGTGGAAACACTGGCCGATTACGCAGCCATGAGCAAGGACCCGGACCTGCTGGCTGAATACGTGCGCCAGAAACTGGCCCGGGGGTTTTTAAGCCCATCGGTGCAGCCGGACGGCACACTGCCGGTCATCTCGATCGATCAGAGTCTGGAGGACATGTTGGTAAAGTCGATACAGCATACGGATCAGGGGGCCTATCTGGCTGCCGATCCCAGCCTGATGGAATCGACCCTGGAAGCGGCCAAGGTACAAATCGAGAAGATGATCACCCATAACATGCAACCAATACTGTTGTGCTCGCCGGTCCTTCGCCGTCATATGAGGCGGCTGGTGGAGGCATCGGCGCCCTCCGTAATGGTGGTATCACACGCGGAAATCATGCCGAATATTCGAATTCAGTCCATGGGAAAGGTGACACTGGTAAATGACAACTAAGACGTTTACGGGAAGCAGTATTCAAGAAGCCATTGGAAAAGTAAAGGACAACCTCGGCGTCGAAGCATTGATTCTTTCGACAAAGCGGATACCGAGGGGCCCTCAGGATCCTTATGGAAAAGATCTGTTTGAAATTACTGCGGCAGCAAGCGATACGGAACCTGAATCGGATGGGGCCGCTGCAAACGATACGAAGCTTGAAACAGATGGGGCAATCGCCGATGTACACGAAGCGTTAACGCAGATCAAGAATATGCTTTTTCTCTCCAACCGATCCGGTGGAATCCGCGAGCTTTTGGAACTGCATCCGGATTGTCTGAATCTGTATGGCAAATTAATTCGGTCCGGCATCTCGGAAGACCGTGCCTGGTCTTTGCTCAAGGCAGGGGGTGCTTTTTGTGGCGACCCGGTTCCTGCGGATGTGGTTGCCGGACATGTGATAAAATCGTTGATCTCTTCACTGAGCGTCTATGACCCGTTTGCCGCCGAAAATGGCATTGTGGCCGCCTTTGTCGGACCCACCGGTGTCGGAAAAACCACGACCATCGCAAAGCTTTGTGCGGAATTGAGCCTCAAACGCAAAAAACGGGTGGGTATTATTTCCGTTGACAGTTATCGAATCGGTGCGGTGGAGCAACTCAAAACCTATGCGGCTATCATGGGGCTGCCGTGTCTGTCTGCCTTTTCAAGGGGCGATTTGCTTCAGGCGTTGAACAAAATGAATGATCGGGACGTCATTCTCATCGATACGGCCGGTCAAAGCCATCGGGACAAGGATCGGCTAAAGGAGTTGGGTCAACTGATGAAAGGCGATCAGGTCATCAGCACCCATCTGGTGATGAGCGTGACAGGAAAACCGGCGGACATGCGAGAGGCGGCGGATAATTTTGCCATCTTGAAACCCAAATCGTATGTGTTCACCAAGGTGGATGAAACATCAACCCGAGGGGGTATTATTGATCAGGTCATAGACTATAAACTACCCATTTCCTTTGTTACCAATGGGCAGAAAGTTCCCGAGGACATTATGACCGCCACCCGAAAGCGGGTGCTCAAGGTCGCATTGGGCCATGAACGATAGATATTGATACAGGAGAGTGCAAATCGTGGATCAAGCAAGCAGTTTGAGAAAGATCGTCCAGGACAGGGCTAACCAGGCCACCCGTCAGGGGGCGGAGTTCACCAATGAACAGGGGAGCGGCGCTACCGGCCCACGGGTCATTGCCGTAACCAGCGGTAAAGGCGGTGTCGGTAAAACCAATATCGTGGCTGGGCTGGCGCTGGCGCTGACAAACATTGGGAAAAAGGTACTCATCCTGGATGCGGATCTGGGCCTGGCCAATATCGATATTATCTTCGGGATTCACCCCAAGCATAATATCGGGCATGTGTTGAGTGGCGAGAAGACCTTGCCCGAAATCATCGTGACGGGACCGGGGGGCGTACGGATCATACCCGCCGGGTCTGGATTTGTGAGCCTGACCCACCTGACCAATGGTCAAAAACTCAGTCTGCTCAGCGAATTTGAGGCCCTTGACAATGATTTTGATTTTCTGATCATCGACACCGGCGCCGGTATTTCCGACAATGTGACGTATTTTAATCTTGCAGCCGATGAATGCATGATCGTTGCGACGCCCGAACCCACATCCGTTACCGACGCCTATGCCATGATAAAGGTGATGGCCAATGAACATGGGGAAAAGTATTTCAAGCTTCTGATGAACATGGTTAAAGACGAGGATGAAGCCAAAGCTGTCTTTTTGAGTTTGAGCCAGGCGGCAGACCAGTTTTTAAATGGGGTGGTCCTGGAATATATTGGCTATATACTCCAAGATGAGAAGGTGCCCGCCGCGGTGTGTTCTCAAAAAACCTTTGTTGAATTATACCCGAATACCGCCGCCAGTCGAAACATTCGCAATATCGCCGGTGCCGTTCTGGAAAGGACGAGAAGATTCGACACCAACGGCAATATTAAATTTTTTGTTAAACGCTATATGGATTATCGCGGTTAAAGTGCGCACTGAAAGGGTAAAGAAAAGTGTCTCCAATCTCAAGTACTTCGACTAAGGAAGCTGTCAATCCATCCTGGGCCGGTTTTTCTCCCTTGGAACGCGAGGAGATGATCATCAAGTATGCTTACCTGGTGAAATACATTGCCGGTAGAATGGCCATGCGTGTTCCGGCAAGCGTTACATATGATGAGTTGGTCAGCGCAGGCACAATGGGGCTGATACACGCCGTGGACCGATTCGATCCAGCCAAGCAGGCGGACTTGAAAACGTTTGCCGAGTACCGCATTCGCGGAGCGATCCTGGACGAACTTCGCAGTA